>NZ_JABXEO010000119.1:0-18993 GCF_013372585.1 Myxococcus sp. AM010 | reverse complement strand
GTCTTGGGCGTCACGGCCCCCACCGCCGAGGAACGTCACGGCGTTGGCCACCACCTCGGTGGTGTAGTTCTTCCGGTTCTCCTTGTCCGTCCACTCGCGCGTCTGCAGGCGGCCCTCGACGTAGCACTGCCGTCCCTTCTTCAGGTACTCGCCGCAGAGCTCCGCGAGCTTTCCCCAGACGACGATGCGGTGCCACTCGGTCCGCTCCTGCTTCTGGCCATTCTTGTCGACCCAGCTCTCGCTGGTGGCGATGCGGAAGTTCGCCACCGCCTGACCGCCGGGAGTGAACCGGACCTCCGGATCCGCCCCCAGGTTGCCGATGAGGATGACCTTGTTCACGCCTCCAGCCATGACCGCGTTCCTTTCTCGAGAACCGGTCCACCAAGGACCGGTTACACCCCGGACGCACCCGCCGGGTTTGATTCCCACCTATAGCAGTGGGTACTGACACCCAGCCAGAAAGCCGCCTTCTTCCTGGGTGTCGTACGCCCGTCCGCCATCCCGCCGGGGAGGCACGCCCGGCGCCGGGAACTCGCGAGAAATACAGCGGATTCTGGCCTACCCGCCCGGGCGGTTGTCCGCGGTGGAGGACTCGGGCGCGTTGCCCGCGGGCGCCACCATCTGCACGGGGGTGAAGCCCGCCGGCGCCTTGGCCTCCGCCACCTTCTGCGACAGCGTGGAGTCCAGCCCCTTGGCGAAGGACGCCAGCCGCGGGTCCGACGCGCCCAGCGTGCGGCGCAGCGACTTCCAGAAGGGGTGGTCCGCCTGTCCCGCCTGCACCAGCGCCCGCGCCAGCAGCGCGGTGCACGCGTCCCTGTCACCGGCGCTGGCGGCCCGAAGCGCCACCACCAGCTCCTCCGGCGCGGTGCGCGCCACCTCGCCCAGGGCCTCGGTCATCTCCGTCTGGGCCCGCGCGTCCGTCCCCGCCGCGCCCGCCAGCTCCAGCACCCGGGCCAGCGCCTCCGCGTTTCCGCCCGCCGCCAGCTCCACCATGCTGCTGACGCCCGGCACCTCCACGGACAGCACCCGCGCCACGTCCTTCAGCCGGCCATACACCTCGGCGGTGGCCGAATAGCTGTCCAGCAGCGTGCGCGCGCCCAGGTAGTCTTGTGGGTTGGACTGGTAGAGGCCCTCTGCCAACACCGCGCGCACGGCCGGGTCTCTCTCGCTGCGCCACGCGGTGCGCAGGAAGCCGATGTTGCGCTGGTCGCGCTGGGCGCCCAGGTCCAGGTACGTCTTGATGCGAACAGCCACGTCGTCCACGGCGCCCGAGGGCCGTCCGCTGTCCGCCAGCGCGGCCACCGCCGTGGACGGCCCCAGGCTGGAGCCGGTGGCGGCCACCGCCGCGCCCAGCGCGTCCAGACCCGCGACGATGGGGCCGGCGCGGCCCGCGAAGTCGTTGGCCATGATGGAGAAGGTGAAGCGCTCTCCCCCCGCGCTCGTCACGTAGCCGCTCAGCGCGGACACGCTCTCCAGGGTGCCCGTCTTGGCGCGCAGCCGGCCCACCGCGTCGCTGCCTTCGAAGCGGTACTTGAGCGTGCCGTCCTTGCCGGCGATGGGCACCGACGACATGTACTCCGGCGAGAAGGGGAAGCGCTGCACCATGTGCCGCAGCAGCTTGTTGAGCTGCGTGGCGGAGAAGCGGTTGGCGTCGTTGAGCCCGCTGCCGTTCTTCATCACGTAGGTGCCGCGGGGGATGCCCACGTCGCGCTCCAGGAACTGCTCCACCACGTCCACGCCCTTGATGAAGGAGCCCGGCGCGCCCCGCAGCTCGGCGCCCATCGTCTTCAGGAGCTGCTCGGCGACGAAGTTGCTGGAGAGCTTGTTGAGGCGCTTGAGGAGGATGTCGAACGTGTCCGACTGCGACACGTGCAGCATGCGGGCCTTGGTGGACGTCTTGCCCAGCTTCACCCTGCCCCGCATCTTCACGCCGCGCGTCACCAGCATCTGCTTGAGCGACTGGCCAAAGTACATGGGCGGGTTGTCAATCTTCTTCCAGACGCTGACGGCGCCGCTCCGCTCCGCCGGGAGCTGGCCGCGCACGACAATCTTCTGCTGGAGGCCCGCGGGGGCCGACTTGACGAACACGCGGCGCGCGCGGCGCGGCCCGGTGGTGAGCTGGTTGTCCACCACGAAGTAGTCGCTGGGCGGCTCCATCTCCACCACCCCCTTGGCCCCCGGCGCGTTGCCGGGCCGCAGGTAGATGGCCGCCGCGTTCCAGTTGAGGCTCACCGCGCCCGTGGGCGCCATGTAGGCCCGGTCCGTGTTCTCCTGGTCATAGCCGGGCGGCGTGCGCTCGGCGTCGAACCACGAGTCGTCCACCACGATTTCGCTCACCTCGCGGATGCCCGTGTGCCACAGCTCCGCGACGATGCCCCACAGGCGCTCCGTCGTCATGGACGGGTCGCCCTTGCCGCGCACGTAGAGCGTCTTCACCTTGCCGTCCGCACCCAGCTCCGGCTCCACCAGGAACTCGGTGTCGTAGCGGAACTCGGGCCCCAGGGACGCGAGCGCGGCGGCGGACGTCACCAGCTTCACGTTGGAGGCGGGGTTGAGCAGCTCGTCGGCGTTGTGGCTGAACACCACCGTGCCGTCGTCCAGGCTCTGCATGTACACGCCCATGCGGCTGGCCTTCAGCGGCGCGCGCTGGAGGACCTCCAGCAGCGCGGTTTTCAGGGCCTCGCGGTCCGCGCGCTTCTCCGCCGGAGCGGGCGCGGCGTGCGCAGCGTGAGAAAGCGACAGGAAAATAATGGCCGACGCGGCCAAGATGGAGCTGGCTCGATGGACCTGCACACTCTCTCCGGGGAAGTCAGGGGCCATTATGCGGAACGGGGCGAAAAACGAGCAAGGGTGAGTGGCTGCGGGAGTCCACGTCTGGGCGCTCGCTCTACCAGCAGGCAGAAACCTGACATTCCAACTGTAACGGCGTGACTGACACAGGGCCCCGCGAGCCACGCCTGTCCACGAGGTGACGTCGATGAGAGCGGTGGTACAGCGCGTGCTAGAGGCATCAGTGACGGTGGAGGGCCAGCGCGTGAGCGAAATCGGCCCGGGCCTGCTGGTGCTGCTGGGCGTGGGCAAGGGCGACACGGAGGCGGACGTCGCGTGGATGGTGGAGAAGCTGGCCACGCTGCGCATCTTCGAGGACGCCGCGGGGAAGATGAACCTGTCGCTGGAGGAGACGTCCCGGCAGCTTATCGTCGTCAGCCAGTTCACGCTCTACGGCGACGCGCGCAAGGGCCGCAGGCCCAGCTTCATCGACGCGATGGAGCCCGCGGGCGCCAAGGCACTCTATGAGCGCGCCTGTGAGCGCTTGCGCCAGCGCGGCCTGAGCGTGGGCACCGGCATCTTCGCCGCGGACATGAAGGTGGCGCTCGTCAACGACGGCCCCGTCACGCTGCTGCTGGAGAGCCCCGGGCCGGCCGCGCCCAAGGGCTAGATTCGCGCGCCGGAGCTCTTCGTCACCAGCGCCGCCAGCCCCTGCTTCGCCAGCGCCGCGCCGCGAAGGTGCGCGGTGAGGGCGCCCAGCTCGCGAATCCAGTTGGCCGCGCGGGGCCCCAGGCCGGAGAAGGCCACCGTGAGCGGCGGCGGCTGCGGCTGCTTGCCCAGCCAGTAGGCGAGCACCTCCTCCTTCTCCGGCAGCGACGGCAGCTTCATCCGCGCCTGCTCGCGGGCCAGGAGCCGCTCCAGCTTGCGCGGCAGGTTCACCTGCCAGTGCGCCACCTTGCGCGCGGGGCGCCAGGTCCAGTCCGCGAAGGCGTAGCGCGTCCCAGGGGAGTATTCGCCCCGGCCCTGCGTGGTGAACACCTGGTCCGGCGGGAACTCCGGGAAGGGCTCCCACAGGCCGGCCAGCAGCGAGGCCAGCCCCACGTCCTCGCGCGGGCGGAAACGGAAGCGGTCCCGGACGTCGCGCGAGCCGCGCGCATCCCAGTAGGGATAGTCCGCCTCCTCCACCATCAGCGCCAGGTGCAGGGCTTCGTCCCAGCCGTCCGCGTAGCCCGCCTCCGCCTCACCGACCTCCCAGCCCGCGGGGCCTTCGGTCCAGTGCAGGAAGACGAGCCGGTCCACCAGGTCCGCCCACGGGTCCGCGTCCAGGGAGCCCACGCCGCCGGGCAGCGCCGTGGAGAGCATCCGTTCGCAGAGCATGCGCGCCTGACCATCCCCCAGCTGCTCCTGCAGGGACTCCAGCGCGCCGGGGGCATCCCCCATGGCCCGCTGGAAGAAGGGCAGCAGGTGTTCGTGGAAGAAGCGGTCGCTGATGGGTCTCAGGACGACGTCCATGGTGCGGATGCTCCCCCCGGGAACGCACGCCCGCTCAAGGCCGAGCGTCTTCCTGGACGATGAGGGCGTGGATGTCCGCGGCCGTGGGCGCCTCGAGGATGGCGGCCCGGAACCGCGGGTTCTTGAAGAGGCGGGAGATGCGGGCCAGGGCCTTGAGGTGGACCCCCGCGCTGTTCTCCGGCGCCACCAGGGCGAAGAACAGGTGGGTGGGCTTGCCGTCAATGGCCTCGAAGTCCACGCCCGCGCGCGACACGCCGAAGGCGGCCTGGAGCTGTCCCATGCCCGGCAGCTTGCCGTGGGGGATGGCCACGCCCTCGCCGATGCCCGTGCTGCCCAGCTTCTCGCGCTCGCGCAGCACCTCCACCAGCCGGTCCGCGGTCAGCAGCGGATGGGCACGCACCAGCGTGGCGCTCAGTTCGCGCAGGACTTCGGGCTTCGTCCGCGACTGCATGTCGGCGATGACGGCTTGGGGGCTGAGGAACTCGGCGATTCTCACTGACGCTCCCGCGCTGGCGCTCCTGGTTGGCGGCAATTACTCCTCACCCCTCTTTAGCGCAAGGGTGGCCTGTCTGGATGCGCGCGCGCCGCGCTCACTGCGCATCATGACGCGGAAGGGAAACCCGTCCCACGGGCGGAAGGGACTTCCCATGAAGCATCTGCTCCTGTCGACTGTCATCGACATCGCGGCGAGGCCCACCGGCGCATGCTCGCCGGGGTGGCCCTCACCCGCGTCCAGGACCGCTTCGGCAGCGGACTGGTGGGGCTCCTCCGTGGCGGGACGTGGCCGCGGCGCCCCGTGGGCACTGCACCGACGCCCTCCAGCACGCGGAGGCCTTCCAGCCGTCACACGCCGTCACCCCGTTTCACCGGGTGACGGCGCGCGGTATCAGCGGTCAGCGACGGCTCAGGTCCCCGTGGCGGCGACCGCCGGGGCGTGCGGCTCGATGAGGCCGTACTGACCATCCTTGCGCCGGTAGACGATGCACAGCGACTCCGACTCCACGTTGTGGAAGACGTAGAAGTCGTTGTCCATCAGGTTCATCTGCATCACCGCATCATCCACGGTGTGCGGCTTGACGGTGAGGTGCGTGGCACGCACCTCGCGCGCGGGCACGACGACGGCGGGCTTCGGCGCGGCTTCATTCGCGGAGGCGTCGGCCAGCGTCGTCAGGTCGTCCACGTCCGGGAGCTCGAACACGGCGTGGCGGACCCGGAGCTGCTCCACCAGGTCCTGCCGGTGGTGGACGCGGTCACGGCCATGGTGCGTCTTCAGCTTGTCGCGGTAGCGACGCAGCTGGCGTTCAATCTTGTCCATCGCCAGGTCGATGGACGCGTACATGTCGTCACTCTTGTCGCGGCCCCGGAGGACCCACGCGCCGGAGTGGATGGTGATGTCCGCGTGGTGGAGGTGGCGTTCCAACGACAGGACCACATGGGCCTCGCCGGCTCGGTCCAGCAACCGGTTCACCCTTTCGACCTTCTCGCGTGCGTACTCCTTGAGGGAATCGGACGCTCCGAACTGACGGAAGGTGATGTTGAACTGCATGCGTGGCTGCCTCCTAGGGTGAGAGGTGAGCTCCGTGACGGATCTGAAACGCTCCCAGCCCTGGAAAGCAACCCGCCCCAACAGGTTGCCTGTTCCCGGACACACCACCCGTCCGAGGCAGGACATCCCGCCTGCACCTCGCGTCACTGGCAATGGCCCCCTGTTTGGAGTCATGCCAGCGTGCTTCCGGTGAAATCACGCGGCGCGTCAGCTCACGCGAGCAGCCGCCCGCCCGTCACGCCCAGCACCTCCGCGTTGACGTAGCGGGACTCGTCCGAGGCGAGGAACACGTAGGACGGCGCCAGCTCCGCGGGCTGGGCCGGGCGGCCCATGGGCGAGTCCTTGCCGAAGCTGGACGTCTTCTCCGCGTCGAAGGACTGGGGGATGAGCGGCGTCCACACGGGCCCCGGCGCCACGGCGTTGACGCGGATGCCCCGGTTGATGAGCTCCCGCGCCAGGCCCTTGGTGAAGTTGACGATGGCCCCCTTGGTGACGGCGTAGTCGAGGATGGCGGGCGAGGGGTCATACGCCTGGATGGAGGTGGTGTTGATGATGGTGCTCCCCTCCTTCATGTGCGGCAGCGCGTGGCGCACCAGGTGGAACATCGCGAGGATGTTGGTGCGGAAGGCGCGCTCCAGGCGCTCGGAGTCGAGGTCCTCGAAGCGCTCCACCGCCGCGCCCTGGTACGCGGCGTTGTTGACGAGGATGTCGATGCGCCCGAAGCGCTTCACCGTGTCCTCCACCAGCTTGCGGCAGTGGGCCTCCACCGTCAGGTCCCCGGGCAGCAGCAGGGACTTGCGCCCCGCGTCCTCCACCACGCGCTTCACCTGCTGGGCGTCGTCCCCTTCGCTGAGGAAGGACACCGCGATGTCCGCGCCCTCTCGCGCGAAGGCCAGGCACACCGCGCGGCCAATGCCACTGTCGCCACCGGTGACGAGCGCCACCCGGCCCTCGAGCCGGCCCAGCCCCTTGTAGGACTGCTCGCCGTAGTCGGGCTCCGGAGCCATCCGCCCCTCGTGGCCGGGGTGCGGCTGCGACTGCTTTGGAAAGGGCGGCTTGGGACCGGCGTCACGCGGGTCGGGGTTCTTCTGGGCCATGTCTGGGTCCTCTCCGGAAGGAAGTACCCAGGCACGGTGGGGGTGGCGGCGCCGAGCGGCAATCGAGCCCGGGAAGGTCCGGGCCCGCTCCCCTGCCCGCTTACTGAACGTTGACGACCCGCTCCTCGGAGTGGAACACCGTCGCCGAGCAGGAGGTGACGCCCGTGCACTCCAGCACCTCGCCGGGCGCGGTCGCGCTCAACGTGAGCAGGTGGGCCGCGACAGGCGTCGTCTGGAGCAGGGTGAAGCGGACGACGGCCTCTTCCTGCTCCGTGGGGATGGCGGCCGTGGCGCTCCCTCCCTCGCGCAGCAGGGTGGCCGTGGCGCGGCCGGGGACCTCGCCCTCGGGCAGCCACCGGAACGAATACGCCTGGCCGCGCATGAGTCGGTCCTCGGCGCCGGGGCCCTGGAAGGAGAAGAGGCGCTTGGCCTTTCCGTTCTTCAGCACCAGGGTGATGGTGTGCGTGCCGTCCTGGAGGACGATGCGGGCGTCCTCCATGGGCTGCTGCACCCAGACGTTGGGGTCGAAGTCGTAGTAGGCCCGCGTGGGCACGCACACGTCGCGGCCCGCGGTGCCGTCCACCCCGCCCCGCTCCAGCGTCATCGGCTGGCCGTTGAAGGTGGCCGTGGCGCCCTCGCGCAGCTCGGTGCACCGGTCCGCTTCCGCCGCGGGCGAGAAGGTGACGGTGACGCGGTGGGAGCCCGGCTCGTCCACGCCCTCGAAGATGTCCACGTCCGACTGGGACAGCGTCAGCGTCCGGTCGGAGAGGCCCGCCAGGTCCACGGCTTCCGCAGTGAGGCTGCTGCCACAACCCGACAACAGGCCCACCGCGACGAAGGCCCCCGCCGGGACGCGAAGAAGGTTGCGACGAAGATTGGGATTCATGCGGCGTCGCACCCTATACCCGCGCCCCGCCGTCGGCGAGCAGCCCTTCCAGCCGAACCTTCACTTCCGGCCACTCCGTGTCGACAAGCGGCGCGCCCGAGCTGCCCTGGCTCAGTAGTACCGCTTGCGCTTGCTGCTGGGGAGGATGCCCAGCACCTCGCGGTACTTGGCCACCGTGCGGCGGGCAATCTCGGTGCCCTGCGAGCGCAGCAGCTCGACGATTTTCTGGTCCGAGTACGGGTTGCGGGCGTCTTCCTGCGCCACCAACTGCTTGATGTGGTGCTTGACGGCCTCGCTCGCGGTGTCCTCACCGGAGACGCGGGCGATGGACGAGTTGAAGAAGTACTTCAGCTCGAAGATGCCCTGCGGCGTGTGCACGTACTTGCTGGTGGTGACGCGGCTCACCGTGGACTCGTGCATGCCGATGTCCTCCGCCACGTCCCGGAGGATGAGCGGCTTGAGGTGGGCAATGCCCTTGTCCAGGAAGTCCCGCTGGAACTTCACGATGCTCTCGGTGACTTTGTAGATGGTGCGCTGCCGCTGGTGGATGGAGCGGATGAGCCACATCGCGCTGCGCAGCTTGTCCTGGATGAAGTCCTTCGTCTGGCCAGGGCCCACCGCGCCCGTCTTCAGCGCGTTCCGGTAGGTGCCAGAGATGCGCAGCTTGGACAGGCCGTCATCGTTGAGCACCACCGTGTACTCTTCCCCCATCTTGTAGACGAACACGTCGGGGGAGATGTACTGCGCGTCGTCCCCGCTGAAGTTGCGGCCCGGCTTCGGGTCCAGCTTCGGGAGCAGCCGCACCGCCTCCACCACCTCTTCCAAGGTGACCTTCAGGTCCTTGGCGATGGCGGGCAGGTTCTTGCTCTCCAGGTACTTCATGTGCCGCTTGATGATGAGGCCGAGCAGCGGCGCGTGTGGCTCCCTCATCCCCTGGAGCTGGATGAGCAGGCACTCCTGCAAGTCGCGGGCGCCGCAGCCGCGCGGCTCCAGCATCTGGATGCGCCGCAGCGTGCGCTCCGCGACGTGCATGGGCACGTCCGCCTCGTTGGCCAGACGGATGAGCGGATCACCTTCCACCTCCGGCAGCTTGAGGTAGCCGTCATCATCCAGGTTGCCCAGGATGAGCATGGCGATGCGGCGCTCGGCGTCATTCAGGCGCAGCGTGCCCAGCTGCTCCTGGATGTGGTCGACCAGGTCCTCCTTCTTGACGAGGTTGGCCTCGAACGACGGCATGTCGTCCGTGGCCACGTTGCCCTTGTTGGAGGCCGTGGTGGGCTCGTTGAACTGGTAGCTGTTGAGGTACTGCTCCCAGTCGATTTCCGGGGGCCCCTCCCCGTCCGCCTTGAACTCCGTGGCGGTGTCGCTGGTGGCCGCGGGCAAGTCCCCGTCCCGCGGCATCTCCATGTTGTCCGCTTCCAGCGAGGCTTCGCCGGGTTCCTTGTCTCCCACATCTCCCGGTGCTTGCTCGTCTGGTTGCTCCAGCAGCGGGTTCTGCTCCATCTCCTCGCGGACCTGCTCGAGCAGCTCCATGCGAGACAGCTGGAGGAGCTTGATGGCCTGCTGCAGCTGCGGCGTCATCACCAGCTGCTGGGCAAGCTTCAGGCTTTGTTTCAGTTCCATCGCCATGAGAACGGGGTCTCCCGGGTTGATTCGGCCCCTTGAGACAGGGGCCACAATCAAAGACCGTGCCAACGTAACAAGGAGCCCTGACTTCGTCTAGCCCTGAAACGAGGGTCCCTTGCTTGCATGCTCAGAATTCCACAAGGAATCCAAGAGCTTGGGAGCACTCAGGGTATCACATGCGCGTTGACAGGTCGGCGCAAAAGCGGGGCCAACCCATTCTAAGCACTCCTCTGACAGGTGGCCAGCCGTGCTTAGAGCGCCTGTTGGAGACGGAACCGTTCCCCCAGGTAGACGGCGCGGGCCTTGGGAGACGCGGCGATCTCCGCCGGGGTGCCCTCTTCCAGAATCCGTCCCTGTGCGATGATGTACGCACGATCGCAGATGCCCAGGGTGTCCTGGACGTTGTGGTCGGTGATGAGGACGCCCAGCCCCCGCTCCCGGAGGAGGAAGATCTGCCGCTGGAGGTCGCCCACGTTGATGGGGTCCACGCCAGCGAAGGGCTCGTCGAAGAGGATGAAGCGGGGCTGGGGGATGAGGCTGCGGGCAATCTCGGCGCGCCGGCGCTCGCCGCCTGACAGCGTCTCCCCCAGGGACTCCGCGACGTGCGTGAGGCCGAACTCGTCCAGGAGCACGTCGGCGCGCTGCTCGCGGGCCTTGGCGTCCAGGTCCTTCTGGAGCTCCAGCACGGCCAGGAAGTTGTCGCGCACGGTGAGCTTGCGGAAGACGGAGGCTTCCTGGGGCAGGTAGCCCACGCCCCGGCGGGCGCGGCGGTGCATGGGCAGGTGCGTGAGGTCCTCGTCGCCAATGCGCACGCGCCCCGCATCCGGAGACACCAGGCCCACCACCATGTTGAAGCTGGTCGTCTTCCCCGCGCCGTTGGGCCCCAGCAGGCCCACCACTTCCCCGGGGGCCACGCTGAAGGACACGCCGGCCACCACCTTGCGGCCTCGGAACGTCTTCTCCAGGCCCTCCGCGAACAGCTTCGCGCTCATCGAGCCGGGCCTCCCTGGGCGGAGGGGGCCGCCCCGGAGGACGGGGTCGGACGGGGCGCGGACTGCCGCCCCTTGCGTCTGGCCGGGGTGGGGTTGGCGGGCAGCGATTCGAAGACGATGACGGCGTTCTCCACCTCCAGCCGCTCGTTGCCCAGCGTCAGCCGGACCTTCGTCCCGCGCATGTGCGTGGTGCCCTGGCGGGCCTCGGGTGAGCCCGTCACCACCAGTACGCCGCTGGGCACGTCGTACTCGGCGCGCTCGCCGCGGGCCATGCGGTCGCCGTCCACGGCCCTCACCCCGCCGGTGCACACCACGCGCGTCACTTCGCGCTGTGGGGTGTAGTTGGCCGTCATCCGGTCGCAGTCCAGGTCCAGCGTGCGGTGCTTCACCTTCACGTTGCCGGTGAGGGTGGCCTGCGACTTCTGGAAGGTGACGTTGTCGCCGTTGATTTGGACCGGCTCCTTCAGCGCCTTGCCGCCCACCGCGGCGGGGGGCGCGCCCTGCGCGGGGGTGGCGGCGACCGCGGGCGCGGGCTGCGCGATGAAGAAGGCCATCACGAGGAACTCAATCACTCTGGCGCTCCCAGCACGGACTCCACCGAGCCCGCGAAGTTGAACGTCTCGTCCGGGAAGAACAGCTCGAAGCGGTCCGCCCTCAGCCGGTAGTCAGGTCCCTTCACCGTCACGCCCTCGTTTCCATGCGCCCGCTCCGTGGTGGCGTCGTACGTCAACCGGGGAGTGCGGGCCTCCATGCCCTTCCCGGTGCGGATGATGACACCGCCCGAGGCCACCACCTGCTTGGACGCGAGGCTCCCCTCCATATTCGGGGCGCTGACCTCCACGCCGCCCTCCGTCCCAGGGGGCGCTCCCTGGGGAGGGGAACCCGGCGGAATCCGAATGGTGGCGTCGGTGGCCCACACCTCGCCGGTGGTGCGCTGGTAGGACACCTGCCGGGCCGTGCCGGAGCGGATGAGCCGGTCGCCATCGAAGGACTCCAGGCGCGCGCCGTGCAGCACCACCTCCGGGGGAGGCTGGCCGCCAGACGCACCCTCGCCAGAGCCCGGTTTGCAGCCAGGGGCGAACACCAGGAGGACGAGGCTGGCGGCGAGCAGGCGAGACACAGGGCTTCCTTATCACCCGGCGGATGCGGGCGCCGCCTCCGGAAGTGGGACGTCCTCGCTCACCGGTGGACGCGTCTTCCAGCGCTGGTGCATCCACACCCACTGCTCCGGCGTCCGCCGGATGGCGGCCTCGATTCGGCTGGACAAGGCGGCGGTGAGGGCCAGGGCGGCCGCCTCGCGGTCCGTGTCCTGGGGCACTGGGACTTCTTCCATGGACAAGCGGTAGCCCGCCCCTTCGCGGTGGCAGAAGCCCGTCACCACCGCCGCCCCCGTGCGGATGGCCAGGTCGGCGGCGGCGCGCGGGGTGGCGGCCAGCTTCCCGAAGAAGGGCACGAAGAGGGACTGCACCTTCGTGTCCTGGTCGATGAGGATGCCGAGGATTTCGCCGTTGCGCAGGGCGCGCAGCATGGCCCGGGCGGCGCCTTCCTGGCCGCGCCAGATGCTCCGCACCCCGCCGCGGGCCCGGAACTGGCCCACCAGCTCCGTCAGCCGGGGGTCCGTGGTCTCCTTGGCGATGCTCTGGCTGGGGTAGCCGGCGCGCGCCACGCGGCGGGCGAGCAGCTCCCAGTTCCCCACATGTCCGGACACGAAGACGACGCCGCGCCCCCGGGCCAGGGCCGTCTCCAGCACCTGCCGGTCGGCGTCCGGCCAGGCGACCAGGCGCTCCAGGGCCTCGTCCAGGGCCCCGGTGCAGGCCACCTCCAGCGCGGCGGCGCCCAGGTGGCGGAAGGCGTCGCGGGCCAGGGCCTGTCGGCCCGCGTCAGACTGCTCCGGGAAGGCCACGGAGAGGGACTTGAGGGCCTTGCGCCGCTCCCCTCCGGCCAGGGTGTAGGCCAGGGCGCCCAGGCGCGCGCCCAGGCGCCGGGCGACGCCCAGGGGCAGAGGTTGAAGGAGCAACAGGACGCCACGGATGAGCACGTAGCGGAGGAAACGCTTGAGGCGCTTTGCTAAGGGTGGACGCTCCACGAGGCGTTCAATATCCCATGCGCGAATACAACTTCGACGGGCTCGTTGGGCCCACCCACAATTACGGCGGCCTCTCGCCCGGCAACCTGGCGTCGCAGAGCCACGTCGGTGAGCCCAGCCACCCCCGGGACGCGGCCCTCCAGGGGCTGGAGAAGATGCGCTTCGTGTCCGCCCTGGGGGTGGGACAGGCGGTGCTGCCGCCCCAGCCGCGCCCGTCCCTGCACGCGCTGAGGGCGCTGGGCTTCACGGGCTCGGACGAGGAGGTCATCACCCGGGCCGCGCGCGAGGCCGAGCACCTGCTGCGCCTGACGTCCAGCGCGTCCTCCATGTGGACGGCCAACGCGGCCACGGTGGCGCCTGGCGCGGACACGGCGGATGGCCGGGTGCACCTGACGCCGGCCAACCTGTCGCAGATGTACCACCGGGCCATCGAAGCGGAGACAACGCACTCGGTGCTGCGCGCCATCTTCTCCAACGAGAAGCACTTCGCGGTGCACGCGCCGCTGCCGGGCAGCAGCCACTTCGCGGACGAGGGCGCGGCCAACCACACGCGGCTCGCCACGCCCGGGCACGCGGGCGTCCACCTGCTCGCCTGGGGCCGCAGCGCGTGGCAGGACGTGCAGGGCCCCAGCCGCTTCCCCGCGCGGCAGACGTTGGAGGCCAGCCAGGCGCTGGCGCGGCTGCACCAGCTGGACGCGAAGTCGGTGCTCTTCCCGCAGCAGCACCCGGAGGGCATCGACGCGGGGGCGTTCCACACGGACGTGCTGGCGGTGGGCAACGAGCGGTTCCTGATGCTGCACGAGCTGGCCTTTGTGGACCCCGCGGGGCTCCTGGCGGTGCTGCGCGAGAAGCTGGGCCAGGACTTCCGCGCGGTGGTGGCCACGAAGGCGGAGCTGCCGGCGAAGGACGCGGTGAAGGCGTACCCGTTCAACTCGCAGGTGCTGACGCTGCCGGACGGCACCATGGCGATTGTCGCGCCGGTGGAGAGCCGGGAGACGCCCGCGGCGCGGCGGTTCCTGGAGCGCGTGGTGGCCGAGGACACGCCGGTGAAGGCCGTGCACTACCTGGACGTGCGCCAGTCGATGAACAACGGCGGCGGCCCGGCCTGCCTGCGCCAGCGGGTGTGGCTGACGGACGAGGAGCGAGGGGCCATCAAGGCGGACGTCTTCTACACGCCCGCGCTGCATGACTCGCTGGCCGGCTGGGTGCGGCGGCACTACCGCGAGGTGCTGCGGCCCAAGGACTTGCAGGACCCGCAGCTGGCTCGGGAGACGATGACGGCGCTGGATGAGCTGACCCGGATTCTCAACCTGGGCAGCGTCTACGACTTCCAGCGCTGACATGTGCCACGTCCGCTGGGCTTCCGGCTCAGCGGGCTTCCAGGAGCTGGAAGGTGACGCCCTCCAGCTTCAGCCGTTCTGCCGCGGCCACCATGCGTTCGGTCGCGATGACGAGGGTGGGGTAGTCCCTCAACCGGAACAGGTCCACCTCGGCGGGCAGCGTCTCACGAGCAAGCCAGTATGTGTCTGGCAGGCGCTCACTGGCCTCGCTTCCGCACTTCGCGCAGGTGGGCGCACGGGGATGCTCGAAGCAGTCGGGATGAAGCCGGCCATGAAGCGCCAGCTGCACCTCGCGGAGCGCCGGAGGATTCTTTCCTCGGAACGTCACATCGAGACGACACCCGGTGAGTCCCCGGACGCCTTCGCCCTGCAACGTCTCCAGCACTTCGTCGCGAATGACGAACGTCCAGTCCTGCAATCCGAGCTGCCCGAATGCCCCTGTCGCCGTGCCTGTGAGAGGGCCGAACCGGGTTCCGGGCTCCAGGACAGCGCCTTCTGGCGCCAGGGGCCTGACACGCTCGCGCAGCCGGGCAAAGACCTCAAAGGAGACGGGCCAGGGGTCGGAGAACGGCTTCAGCTCGGCCTTCGAGAAGCTCGACAGGTCGACACACGGATACTGCACGCCCGCCCAGCCGCCACCCACTCCGCAGTCAGTGCAGGGCTCCACGCCCGGGAGGCCCCACTTGTGCGCGGCTCGGCTCAGGTCGCCCGTGAAGCGCGACGTCGTGCTCGCTTCGACTCGGTAGAACCTCACGCCATCGCCCTCCTTCTCATGAGGATTGCCTTCACAAGGCTTCTATCCGGGGCCCACGCATTCCGGGCGTGATGGGCATGTTGTAGGGCACGACCGGGCCCGACAGCTCGAAACGAAAGGCGAGCTCGACTGCGTGCCACATGATGACGTCCCGCGAAGGGGGACGGGGATTGGCCACCACGAATTGCCGCCATGCGTTGTTCCACGCCCCTCCCAGCCCCATGCCCTTCCCGCTGTGAATCTGCCGGTGAACGTGCTCGGGGACGACCAGGGTGAACTGGTGGATGTCGATACCCGCCGCCCGAAACCACGCCGCGAGCCGGGGTTCCTGCGGGAAAAGGTGATGTTTGATGAGCTTGCCATGCGGTCGGGGTATCGCGGGGATGAAGACGGGAGAGCGCCGCGCCAGCGGTGCTGTCGCGAGAGGGCGTGCGTCCCTTCGAATTCCCGTACGGCGCTGCCACCAGTTCCGGTAGGTGCCCGTTCCACGGAAGGGAGGGCGGCCCGTCGCCTTCTCGACCGTTCCTGACGTCGTCGCGTGCGCGAGGACGTCGTCCGCCACGTCCTCATATTGGAAGAAGCCACACACCCCCTCGTCACAGACCAGGACGATGCAGCGCGGCTCGCGCGATGCGCTGCACCCATCAACATCCGCTTGCCACTCCGCGGCTTCCAACTCGCGCACCACGGGGGATGCCGTACCGCACGCGAGCGCTCCCAGAAGGAGGCAGCAGAGTGTCAGGCGCCGTGGCGACCCGTTCATGGCGGTGCAGTCTATTCGGACGCCCGTCTGCCCTACGAACGGGCGTCCAGGCGCTCCGTGGTCGGCTGCAAGTCCGAGTGTGACAGGCACCCGTGGCCGGACGCGCTGGCGGTCATCACCTTCTTTCGAGAGGAGGTGAGATTCCCCATGATTCCCGAAGCGATACAGCACTATCTGCGCCGCAACGGGGTGCGTTTCGAGCGGTACTGGCACCCGCGTGCCGTCAGCGCTCAAGAAGTGGCCGAGTCGCTGCACGTCTCCGGCTGGCGCGTGGCCAAGTCTGTCATCGTGATGGCGGACCGGCAGCCTTGGATTGTCGTCGTCCCCGCGGCGGGCACCGTCGACCTGAGCCAGGTCCGAGACATGCTGGGTGCCCGGCACGTCCGCCTCGCGACCGAGCCGGAGTTCTCCGGCCACTTTCCCGACTGCGAGGTGGGCGCTGAGCCTCCCTTTGGTGAACTCTACGGCCTGCCCGTCGCCGTTGATGAATCCCTCAGCCTGGCGGACCGGCTGCTCTTCCGCGCGGGCTCCCACGAAGAGACGATTGAATTGCGCTTCCAGGACTTCGCCACCCTGGAGTGGCCCGTGGTGGCCTCCTTCATCGAGCAGGAACAGCAGTTCCAGGCCGCCACCAACGCCGACGCGCCCAGCCGTCCAAGCGAGGAGGCCCACGCGCACGCCTGAACCGGAGCGAGGCCCGGGCGCCTAATCCGCGTCCCGAGCCTCGCCATCCACATCCGGGCCCCGCAGCAGGTACTCCAGCTCCGCCGCGCGCGGGTCGTCCGACAGCACCCTGCGCCGTGACTCAACGCGCTCGCGCTCCGCGCCTTCCAGCCGCGACACCCAGGCCCGCGCCTGGGCCCGCGCGCCCTCGGGGAGGTGTCGCATGCCCTCGTGGACCGAGCGCGCCGCGGCGTCATAGCGCCGCAGCGCCTCCTGCGTCCGCGCCACCGCGAAGAACGCCTCCGCACCAGGCGCGAGCCGGGCCGCTGACTGCCGCCGCTCCAAGGCGTGAGAGAGCAACCCCTCGCGCTCCAGGCACGCGGCTTCCATGGCCAGCAACCGCGCGCGCTGGGCGTAGTCCGTGATGAAGGGCGCCAGCGCCTTGAGCGTGTCCTTCGCCCGTCGTGTCAGCCCCGCGTCCAGCTGCTGCGCGGCCAACTGGAAGGACAGCGCCACGTCGCCCGGGAAGCGCGCCAAAAGCCGCTCCAACGCACGCAGGGCCTCCTCCCGCTTCCCCTGCGCGCGAAGCACCTCCGCGCGCAGCAGGTGCGTGTCCAGCGCATCCGGCGCCAGGCGCTCCACCTGCGCCCGCGCGGCCTCCGCCGTCTCCAGGTCCCCTCGAAGGATTCGCAGCCGGGCCTCGCGCGCCCACAGCGCCGCCGCTTCTGGCTGCCCCGCGAAGTGCTCCCGCGCCCAGCCCGAGTACTCCAGCGCCAGCGCCAACCGCCCCGGCGTGTTGGCCAGCGCATCCAGCAGCCGCACCGTGGTCGCCGGTGACCGCGGCGTCAGCACCGTGAGCGCCGCCAGCGTCTCCGCTTGGGGCAGGGCCTCGCCCAACAGCACGGTGGCATCCCCGGCCTCGTGCGCCAACCGGTACTCCAGGAAGCCCTGCGCGCTTCGCCCCAACGCCAACAACGCTCGCGCCGCCACCCGGTGGGAGCTGGCATCCAACGGCGCCAGATACAGCGCCCGGTTGACCAGGGCCAGCGCCTCCCCCGCCCCCTCACGCCCTCGCGCAGCGTGCGCTGACGCCACCAGCCGGTAGAGCAGGTAGTCCGAGGGGTGCCGGTCCACTAGCGCCAGTCCCCGCGTGTGCACGTCCTGAGCAGACGCCCCCGAGGTGACGAGCCGCGCCAGCTCCTCCTCCGCGTCACCCAGGCGATGACGGCCGGGCACCAGCGCCACCAGCGCCACCACCGTGAGCGCCCCCCCCGTCCCCAGCGCCGCGGCCGAGGGGCGCGCGCACCACGCCTTCTCGACGGCGCGCTCCCGGGGACGCGCCACCGCGCCCAGCGCCACCAACGCCGCCACCGCGCACGCGGGCAGCTCCAGGCTGAAGTCGAAGAGGTCATGCAGCGCCAGCGCCGCCACGCCCGCGAGCGCCGCCAGGTCCACCGTCTCCAACCCCTCACGGCGCAGCAGTCGCGAGAAGCCCCAGATGGCCACCCCCAGCAACACCAGCCCCAGCGCGCCCAGCTCCGCCGCGGCCTGCAACACCGCGTTCTCCGGGTGCGTGAAGGTGTTGGGATTCGGCTGCGTCTGGTAGCGCGGAAACGCCGCCTCGAAGGCGCCGCGGCCCATGCCCAGCAGGGGAAACGCCCGCGCGGAATCCGCCAGCATCGGCCACAGCGCCACCTTGGACTGGCGCAGTTTCTCCACGCTGTCCGCGGTGCGCGCCTCCGCCCAGAGGCCATCCGCCGCCGTGTACGCGCCCACCATCAGCACGCCCAGCAACCCCAGCAGCGCCGCGGCGCTCCGGGCCCAGACCGGGGGCGCCCCTTCACCGGACGCGTGGCGCTTGCGAAGCAGGAGCAGCGCCAGCAGCACCTGTCCGAAGGCGAAGAAGGCGATGCCCCCGCGCGACAGCGACAGCACCACGCCCAGTCCCGACACGCCCGCGGCCACGGCGTATGGCAACGCCCGCGACTGCTTTGCGCGCGTCAGCGCCAACCCCACGCCCAGCGTGGACGCCAGCGCGAGGAAGCCAGCCAGGTGGTTCGGGTTCCCAAACGGCGTCACCAGCGTGGGCCGCGCGTGCATCCAGTGCATCAGCCCGAAGAGGGACCTCACCCCCAGCAGCGCATGGACCAGCCCCACCGCCGTGAGGCCCGCGCCGGTGAAGACCACCGCCGCCAGCAACCGCTCCCGGCTGCCTCGCGAGCGACTCACCTGCACCGCCGCGAGGAAGGCCAGCAGGTAGGCCAGGTGCTTCGCCAGCTCGCGCCAGGTGGCGGATGGGTCCAGCGACACCGGCCGCGCCCGCTCCAGCCCCAGCGGCACCAGCGCGAACTCCCGCAGCGCGGCCGCCTCCGGGCTCAGCAGGCGCAGCACCCCATCCGGCAGGGGCACCAGTTGCACCGCGCACAGGCCCGCCCCCGCCGCCAGGGGCACGGCCAGCAGCGGAACGCGCAGCGACTGACCCTGCCGCTTCGCCCCTACCGCCGCCAGCACCGCCGCCGCGCCGGACAGCAGCACCAGCGGCCCCAGCAGCCACCCGGCGGCGCCGCCCAACGCCAGCGGACACACCACGACGAGCGCCACCAGCGCCGCCTCGGCGAACAGGGTGAATCGGGAGGCACTTCGGGAGGCGCGGGGCATGCGTGGATGAGCCGGGTGAGTATCACAGCGCCCACGCCCCTCGCCCGCCCCCCCGCCTCCAGTACGAGCCGCCAGGAGAGTGGGCGTGCCTAAAAGCAGACATCACGACATTAGAAGGAAAAGGCGACCAGCGGGAGGCTGGGCCGCGGCGTCCAGGTCCGCGTCCGCATGGCGCCGCGTGCGTCCCGGCGGGCCTTCACGTCCCGCAGCTCGTCCTCCAGCCGGATGCGCTCACGGACCCGCTCCTCGCGGTGGGCCCGGTTGAGGCCCGCCTCCTTGGAGCCGGTGATGATGCCCGCGA
>NZ_JABXEO010000118.1:0-19198 GCF_013372585.1 Myxococcus sp. AM010 | reverse complement strand
CCATCCCCCTGGCCCTGCCCCGCGCGCTGCTCGTCGCGAGCGTGCTGCTGGCCTCGACGTCCCACGCCCAGACCACGCCGCTGGAGGACAACAACCGCATCACCGCGGGCTACATCGAGTTGGCCTATGAAGTCGGCGGGCTGTTGGACCCCACCCTCACCCCGGGTGGCACCAGCGCCGTGCGGCCCAACTGGTTCGTCTTCGCGCCGCATGCCTCGCGCACCGGCGGCGAAGGCCTCCTGGGCGCGTCACTGGCCCGGAGCATCATCCGCGCGGCCCGCGGCCAGCCCTCCCTGTCGCTTCAGCAGGCGCTGGGGCGCGTGGGCCTCACGAGCACCCTGCATGTGTCCGTCCAGCAACTGGGCCTGCAGTTGGTGCTGTCGGGCCTGCCCTTCGACGTGGCGGCCTCCCTCGCCTCGCTCACCACGGCGCTGAACGGGGCGGCCTTGCTGGACCCGCGCACGCTCTTCACCACCACGTCGCGCTTCGTCGCGCTCTACGCGAGCGCACCCGGCGTGCTCCCGCTCGACAAGGCGGAGCGCATCGTGGACACGCTGGAGCGCACGCTCAACGAGAGCAACCTCGCCATCTTCACGGACATCGGCGGCTCGGGGCGCCTCTACTTGGACTGGCGCGCGGGGGCCGGCGTGGTGACACCCGAGCGCGTGCTGACGGAGTTCACGCTGGTGGACGCGGTGCCCGCCCAGTCCCGTCAGGCCTATGACTACGCGCTCGCGCACGCCTTCGACACGCCGCGCCCGTTCGAGTTCGACACCCTCTTCCCCGGCATGCACTGGAAGAGCCTGCTGGTGGCGGCCTTCGCGCTGTACGAAGAGGCCCGCCTGGCGCCCACGCCGGCCGCGCGCGACGCGCTGATCGCCATGGGCAACAACTACATCGCCTGGCGCGAGCAGCACGACATGGCCCAGCCTGTCTTCTCCCCCGCCGTCCAGCGGCCGGACGAGGTGTCGCGCGTCGAGCTGCTGCGCGCCATCACCCCGCTGCTGTCCACGGACTTCGGGACGATGACGTGGACGTACGCGGACTTCGCCTACAGCCAGCCGGACCGCGACGGCAACCCGCTCACCTCGCCGCCCACTGAGTACAACTGGGCCCACTTCTGGGACCGCTGGACAGGCATTCTCTTCGCGTTTGACGCGGCCTATCTTCAGCCCACGGCGCTCTGGGTCATGCCTGAACCCCTGGTGGACCCCACGGCGGCAGCGAACGGAGGCTGAGCGCGCATGGGCGAGTCGGGGCGGCCTGGGGGGGGCCGGAAACGGGGACGCGGGAACCGGCGCCGTGAGCCTCCTGACACACCAGGAGGCCCTGCGAGCGCCGGGTCGGACGGCTTGACGCCTCCGGATGGCCGGGAGACCCTTCCAGCCCCCATGAGACTTGCTCCGTCCTCCGAGCCCGTTCGTCCCTTGGAGCCGCACCCCGCCGTCACCACCACCGAGTTGCCTGCTCACGCCGCCGACGAGGTCAGCCTGTCCGATGAGGCCCGGTTGTGTGTGCTGCGGGAGATGATGGGCGAGGCCTTCTTCACGCTCGACGCCCACGGCCGCGTCCGCGAGCTGAACGCGCGCGCCGCTGCCCTGCTGGGTATGCCGGCCGAGCAGGTGCGCGGCCAGGAGCCCTGGCTTGCCCAGCCCGGGCTTTCGGGCACGGTGCTGCACGAGCGGCTGATGACGGCGTTGACCGCACGCGAGGGCGGCCGCTTCCTGGCCGAGCTGCCGTCGCGGACCTGGCTGGAGGTGACGGTCCGCGTGGTGGGTGAGGAGACGTGGGTGCTGGCCGCGGACATCACCCAGCGCCAGCACGCGGAGAATGAAGTGGCGCGCACCGAGGAGCGCTTCCGCCAGTTGGGCGAGCGCTTCCAGGTGGCGCTCGACTCCGCGCAGATGGCCGTGTGGGAAACGAACCTCGTCACCGGCCAGGTGTTCCGCTCCGAGGCCCATGACCGGCTCTACGGCTACGCCCAGCCGCAGGCGGAGTGGACACACGAGAAGTTCCTCGCCTCCATCCACCCGGACGACCGCGCGGAGGTGGAGGCCCAGGTGTCCTCCCTCTTCACCCGGCACGTGGACGCCTACACGTCCACCTTCCGCACCCGCTGGCCGGACGGGAGCTGGCATTGGCTCACCAGCCGGGCGTCGGTGATTCGCGATGCCTCCGGCAACGTCGCGGTGGTGCGAGGGGCCATCCTGGACATCACCGCGTTGAAGGAGACGGAGGCCGCGCTGCAGCAGGCGGTGCGCACGCGGGATGACTTCCTCTCCATGGCCAGCCACGAGCTGCGCACACCGCTGACGTCCCTGCGCCTCCAGTTGCAGCTGCTGCGGCGCCTGGGCGACTCCGCGCCTGGCGCGACGCTCGGTTCGGACAAGGTCGCGGGGAAGCTGGACAACACGGAGCGCCAGCTGCGCAGGCTGGGCGCGCTGGTGGACAACCTGCTGGACGTCAGCCGCATCCAGACGGGGAAGCTGGACTTCCAGTTCTCGGACGGGGACCTGGCCGGCGTGGTGTCGGACGTCGTCTCCCGCTTCACCGAGGAGGCGCGGCTGGCGGGCGTGCTCCTGGACTCGCAGGTGGACGCGCCGGCCCCGTGCCGCTTCGACCGGCTGCGCATGGAGCAGGTGGTGAGCAACCTGCTCACCAACGCCTTCCGCTACGGCGCGGGCAAGCCGGTGAGGGTGTCGCTGACGCACGCACCGGACACGACGCGGCTGGTGGTGCGGGACAGCGGACCGGGCATCCCCGCCGCGGACAGGGACCGCGTCTTCGAGCGCTTCACCCAGGGCGACAACGCCCAGCGGCGCGGGGGCCTGGGGCTGGGGCTCCACATCGTCCGGCAAATCATCGAGGCGCACGGCGGGCGCGTCCACGTGGAGGAGGCGCCCGGAGGCGGCGCCGCCTTCGTGGTGGACTTGCCACGGTAGGGCAGGTGCGGCATCCACTCATGGACACATGTGGGGCGCCGCCCACGCGGTGACACCCGGCCCTTCCTCCGATTTCTTACACCCTGACGCCTTTCGTGAAGGACCTGGCGCCATCAGTGAATCGGCGTTCGCCGGACACGTGCATCATGTCTCCCCGGTTCGGCGTGCAGCGGGTGTGGGTTCGTTGCCCGTCATGTCCGTTCCGTCAGGAGGCGCCCCGATGTGGATTGAGAGCATCATCATGCCGCGCGAGGACGACTCGGAACCCTACGTCCCCGCGCCACGGAGGGACCGGCGCAGCGGGCTCGCGGCGGCGTTGGAGGAGAGCCACAAGCTGCGCGACACGGTGCAGCGCTTCGTGAGCACCCACGACTTGTCGGACGGCGTGAGGTGGCTCAGCGAGCCCGGCCTCCTGCCCGTCATCACCATCCACTGCACGGACTTCGCGCTGGCGAAGCTGCGCGAAGCCGCGGACTTCGTGGTGGGCAGCGCGGCGCCCATCGACGTCTACCCCGCGCTGGTCGGCACGCAGGGACAGGTGGCCCCCGAGGCCCTGCTCACCTCGGCCATGCCTCACCTGCAGCGGCGCATGTAGGGCCGCTTCACGGCGTGGGGATGCGCCGGTAGCGCGCCGCGCAGAGCTGGTAGACGGCGTAGGCCACCAGCCCCAACGCCACCAGGCCCAGCAGCCAGGGGCCGAAGGGCTGACGCGCCAACGTGCCCAGCGCCTCGCCCAGGCCGCCCGCTTCTCCCGGGTCCGCGCTCAGCGCCGCCTGGATGAAGAACGAACCCACCAGCAGGAACACCACGCCGCGGGCCGCGACCCCGGCCTTGCAGATGCGCTCCACCTCGGTCCGCCGGCGCGCCGCCAATCCGGACAGGGACAGCTTCTCCAGCATGCGCCCCTTCCAGGCCCGGTGGAGCTGGTACCCGGCGAACCCCATCACCCCCAGCCCCACCAGGACGACCAGGACCTGGCCAAAGGGCTGGGACATCAACCTGGCGGTGAGCCCCTGATTGCCGCCGCCACCGCCGCCACCACGGCCGCGCAGGAGGTTGAAGGCCGTGAGCGCGAGACTGGCGTGAATCACGCCGCTGCCCGCCATGCCCACGCGCGCCGCGAGGCCCTTTCCGGAGCGGCCCTTGTCTTCCAAATCCCAGGCGGCCTGGGCGAAGCGCCACAGCGCGAAGGCCACCAGCCCCACCCCCAGCAGCACCAGCAGCACCGAGCCGAAGGGCTGGCGCGCCACCTCCTCCACGGCGCCATGGGTGTCCGTCGCCTGGCCTCCTTCACCCGCGGCCAGCATCAACGCCAGCACCCCAATCACCGCGTAGACGGCCCCGCGCGCGGCGTAGCCCACGCGGGCCGCCCACTCCACGCCGCTCCGGCTCGCGTCCTGCCCCGCCCGGGCCGCCCGCTGGAGGTCGGGCCGGCGCCATGTCCCCGTCGCCATGTGTCCTCGTTCCTTTCCGGTGCTCCTGCCACATCCGAGGGGGAACGATGCACATGGACGCGGCGGCCCCCAACGGGTGCTCGCTCGGCTGCCCGCTCAGGACGCTGGGGTGGCTTGTCTCGTCAACCGAAGCGCGCCTGGAACGCACGCAGATTGGGCCCGTCCCCGCCGCGCTCGTAGACGGCGAAGACGACCTGGTCGAAGGCGCCTGGGAGTGAAGCCAGCCCCAGGGCGAAGGCCTCCGCGACCTCCACCGGGTTGTTGCGGAACACGCCGCATCCCCAGGCGCCGAGCACCAGCGTGCGGTGCCCCTGGCTCGCGGCGACACGGAGCACCTTCAGGGCCCGCGCCTCGAGCACCTTCCGGATGCGTCCTCCCAGGTCCCGGTCACGCGACAACGCCACGCCCGCGTTGGGTGCGGGCGCCGTGAGGATGGACACCTGGAAGGGCTGCTCCAGCAACGTCAGGCCCTCATCCCGGAAGAACGGCACGTCCGGCGAATAGATGAGGTGGTCCGTGTAGAGGGGCGACCGGTCCGCGCGGTTGACGTCGTAGTAATCGCGCTGCGTGAGCAGGCACGGGTACAGCGCCGAGCAGCGCGCCAGGTCCTCTTCCTGCGCCTTCGCACCGCCCAGGAAGCCACCTCCGGGGTTCTTCGCCGACGCGAAGTTGAGCGCGGCCACATGGGACACGCCCGCCTCCGCCAACCGGCGCGCGGCGGCGCCCGTCTTCTCCGAGGTGACTTCGATTCGAGGCGCCAGCGGCGTGGCCGCCATGGGGAACGACAGCCGTGAGAAGTCACCCGGCCGGTACAGCTCCGTGCCGGAGACCGCGCGCTCCACCGCCTCCCTCAAGTCGACACGCCGCCCCGAGGGAGCCAGGTACTGGCTCCGCTCGAGGATATCCACCGTCTCCTGTCCAATACCCTTCAACGACATGTGCCGCGTCCAGTCTGTTCGCGCTCGCGCGGAAGTGCGTGAATCTTAGTGTCGAAAGCACACGAACAAACCCCGGGCCACCTGACAGGCGCCCCGCTCCGGCGTGGCTCAGTCGCAGCCGACGCGCTGTGTGCTCACCACGACGTTGTCAATCCACGTCTCGGAGCCGGACGCGCCCAGCGGGTGGACGAAGCCGTAGCCCACGGAGAAGTTGTTGAAGGCGCGCATGCCGATGTTGGTGAAGTCATGCGCCAGCGTGCCGTCCACGTAGACGCGGGTGTTGCCATGCGTGCTCGACGTGCTGTCGCGGCGGACCTCCCACTCCAGGCACACCCAGCGCCCCGCCTCCATGCCCAACTGGACGGGCTCGGGCTGGCGGTTCCAGCCCTGCCCTTCGCGGAAGGACCAGTCATCCAGCGCGAAGCCGCTGTCCTGCATCACCTGGAGCTCGAAGCCGCCGAAGTCCGCGTCGAAGTTGGACAGGACGAAGAAGGTCCCCATCTGCCCGAACACCCCTGGCAGCGAGCGCATGTAGACGTGCGCGCGCACGAAGAGCCGGGTCTCGAATGCAGGGATGCGCTGCTGCCACTGCGCGATGGCCTTGCCGGCCTGCTGCCGCTCGTCGTGTCCATCCTCGGTGACGACGTGCAGCGCGCCCGGGCCGTTGCGCGTCCGCGTGCTGTCCACCTGGATGGAGGCGTTCTCCGAGCTGGCCGTCCATCCGCTGGGGGCGTCGCCGCTGTCGAACAGCTCGCAGAGCAGCGCGTTGGCAGGACAGGTGCCGGGCTCGGTGCTGGGGCCCGGGTTGTCGTCGCCCGCGTCGGTGCCGGAGTCCGTCCCCGCGTCGGTGCCCGCGTCATTGCCAGGATGGTTGTCGTCACCATCATCCGAGCACGCCGGCAGCACACCCAGGGACAGGACCGCGAGAGGGAGCAGGAGAGACGACTTGAGACGCATAGGTTCAGGTATCCGGACAGGCCCGCGGGGCCGGGCCTGCGCTGAGGGGACGCGGTCGGGCGGGCTCCCCGGACCGGTGCCGACCTTCGCGAATCCCTATCACCCGTGGTGCCCGCGGGTCACCTGGGCAGGGCGGACCCAGGGGGCGGGACCGACCTGCATCCGAATTCATGGCGAACGGCGTCGGAGTCGTGCAGGAATCCGCGCCATGAAACTCTTCTACGCTCCCGGTGCCTGCTCGCTGTCGCCCCACATCATCCTTCGCGAGGGCGGCTTCTCCTTCACCACCGAGAAGGTGGACATCCGCGCCAAGAAGACGGCGGCGGGCGAGGACTTCGTCACCATCAACCCCAAGGGCTACGTCCCGGCGCTCCAGTTGGATGACGGCAGCCTGCTGACGGAGGGCCCCGCCATCGTCCAGTTCCTCGCCGACCAGGTCCCCGACAAGAAGCTGGCCCCGGCCAACGGCACGCTGGCGCGCTACCGCCTCCAGGAGATGCTCAACTTCATCTCCACCGAGATTCACAAGGGCTTCAGCCCCCTCTTCAACCCGGCGTACCCGGATGAAGGCAAGCGGCTGACGCGTGAGCGGCTCGCGCTGCGCCTGGGCGTGCTGGAGGCGGTGGTGGCGAAGCAGGCGTACCTGCTGGGCGAGCAGTTCACCGTGGCGGACGCGTACCTCTTCACGACGCTCAACTGGGCCAGACACACGAACGTGGACCTGGAGCCCTTCCCCGCGCTGCGCGCCTACCACGCGCGCGTGGCGGACCGGCCCGCCGTGCAGGAGGCCCTGAAGGCGGAAGGCCTCACGAAGTGACGGCGGCGTTCGTCAAGCTGCTCGTCACGGACAGCGCGCGCTCGGTGGCCTTCTATGAGGCGCTGGGCTTCGAGCGTGTGAGCGCTGAGCCCCCCTTCGTCCACCTCCGGTGGGCGGAGGCCCTGGACGTCTACCTGGTCACACCGCCGCCGCAGTTGAAGCTGGAAGGGCGGCGCGGCACGGGCGTGCTCGTCGGCCTCCGCGCCGAGGCGCCACACAGCGTGGACGAGGTGCTCCTGCGGGCTCAAGCGCAGGGCGCCGCCGTGGATGGCCCCACGGTGCAGCCCTGGTTCACCCGGGAGCTCATCGTCACCGACCCGGATGGCTACCGGCTGAACTTCATCGAGCCGGCGTAGCCAGGCTTCACCGCGGGACAGGGCGAGCGGCCTCCACCCGAGGCCGCCCGCCCACCGAGGCGGCTTGGGCGGGGCGGCCGGCGGGCGCCACACAGGGGGCCCGCACGCGGTACGGTGCGGGCCGCCTGCATCATGGAACCCCGCGTCGCCGCCCTCTTCGCCCACGTCCGCGAGCACGCCGAGAACCGTCCTGGCGTCTACCGGATGCTGGGGCCTTCGGATGAAGTGCTCTACGTGGGCAAGTCCGTGCGGGTGCGCACGCGGCTCTTGTCGTACTTCCGCGCGGAGGCGCACGAAAAGGCGGCGGAGATCATCGCCCACGCGCACCGCGTCGTCTGGGAGTACACGCCCAGCGAGTTCGCGGCGCTGCTGCTCGAGTTCCGCCTCATCAAGTCCCAGCGTCCCCTCTACAACGTGGAGCACAAGCGGGACCGGGGCCACTGCTTCATCCACCTGACGCGCGAGCCCGTCGCCCGGCTGCGCGTGGTGGGACAGGCCACCGGCGAGCGCGGCGACTACTACGGGCCCTTCCACGGCCGGAGCGCCGTGTCCGACGTGGTGCGCGCGGTGAGTGACTTGCTGGAGCTGCGGGACTGCGCGGCGGACACGCCCATGCGCCTGGCGGACCAGGGCCAGCTCTTCCCGTTGAAGCAGGAGCCGCTGTGCATGCGCGGGCAGCTCTCACGCTGCCTGGCGCCCTGTGCCGGCGGCTGTACGCATGCGGAGTACGACGCGCGCGTCGCCCAGGCCCGCGCCTTCCTCGAAGGCACGTCCGACACACCGCTGACGCTGCTGCGCGAGCGCATGGCGCTGGCGGCGCGCAGGCTCCAGTTCGAATACGCCGCGGAGCTGCGGGACCGGGCGGAGCGGCTGGAGCTGATGCGCGGCTGGGTGGTGGAGCTGAGCCAGATGCTCAAGCGCCTCTCCTTCGTCTACACGGTGCCCGGCCATGGCGGTGAGGACCGCGTCTACGTGGTGCGCCGGGGCAGCGTGCGCGCGGAGCTGCCCACGCCCGTCACGATTGAGCAACACCAGGCGCTGGAGGCCCAGGCCCGTGAAATCCTCGAGCGGCCCGAGCCGGAGACGCTGGGCTTCCGCGCGCATGAAGCGCAGGAGGTGATGCTGATTGCCCGCTGGTTCCGCCTGCACCCTGAGGAGCTGATTGAAAGGCCCTGCAAACCGGCAGGGCCATTTTGGTTAACACGAGTCGCGTGATGGATTGCACCGGACACGCGCGCTTAAGCCCCTGAATTACAAGGGTTTTCACCCCACGACGATTCAGAGGACACGCTCTACGCTCCGCCGCTCAGAACGCGATTTCCCATCCCTTCGGCCGCGGATTGGGCTTTCTGGGGCTCTCTTTCGCCCAATAATCTGGGGAGAGAGGAACCGAGAGCGGTTAACAGGCGCTGTTAACCGTTGGGGCAGCGGTTAACACAAATCCCTGAGAGTCCCAGTTCTCCGCTCTAGGATTTCCAGGAGAGCTGCTCTCTCCGCTCTCTGGCTTCGCTCCTTACATGCTTTGCAGGCCTCCGAAGGAGCGTCGTGAGTCTGGCAAGGGCCCTACACAGGGCCGGCATGCGCACTCCTGCCCTGCGGTCCCTCACTCACGCAGCACCACCGACCCGCGCGGGGAGCCGCAGTACCTGATGCGGATCAAACCCAGGGCGGGTTCTGGCGCTCCGACGACCGGAGCGGGCCGGGGGAGGCCCTCTTCTTCGAATACCGTCGTACCCATTCGTAGGCAGGTCCTATACGGTATGGGGTCAAGTCCCGAATCGTGTGTAGTTGGTTCGGAGGGGGTTCGGGGGAGGGAAGCTCCCTGGCGGCATCATGCAGCGGCGGTGTCAGGGGTTGAATTCAGCAGGGACATGTCGAGGTAGCGGCGGTCATCCCAGACTCCGGTGACTTCAAGGGCGACGGCGGTGATGAGGCGCAGCGCACTGGCGCGGTCCGGGAAGGCGCCGACACTGCGGATGCGGCGCTTCACCTCGCCGTTGAGCCGCTCCAGTCCGTTGGTGCTGCGAAGGCGCTTCCAGTGGGCCTTGGGGAAGGCGAAGAAGCAGGTGGCGGCGGCGAAGCCCTCGCGCAGGCACTCCATGGCCTCTGGCAGGTGACGCCCCAGCCCCTGCTCAAGGGCCTCCAGCCGCTTCCTGGCGTCCTGGAGGTTGGGGGCCTCGAAGACGGCGGACGTCTCCTTGCCCAGGCGCCCACGCAGCCTCCAGGGCGCTTTGGCGAGCACGTTCCGGGTGAGGTGCACGGTGCAGCGCTGCAACCGCGCCTCCGGCAGGGCCTGGCGGGCGGCGGCCGACAGTCCCGCGTGCCCATCGGCGATGACGAGGCGCACGCCCTTCAGCCCGCGCTCCAGCAGTTGGCGCAGCAAGTCCAGCCAGGACTCCGCCGACTCGCTGCCGCCCAGCGTCACGGCCAGCAGGTGTCGGTGCCCATCCTCGCCCACGCCGTAGGCCACCAGGGCGGAGACGTTCTGCACCGTGCGTGCCCACCTGGCGTCGAGAAAGGTGGCATCCAGGTACAGGTAGGGGAAGGCCTGGGTGAGAGGCTGGGTGCGCAGCGCCTCCACCTTCTCCTCCAGCGTCCGTGTCACCCGGCTCACCGTCGAGCGCGAGACGGCCTCCCCCATGAGGGCGCGCGTCACCTTGCCCATTTTCCTCGTGGAGACGCCCTGCACGTACGCGCTGGTAATCGCCTCGTCGAGTTCCCCGCTACGACGCTTGTAGCGCCCCAGCACCGCCCCCGCGCTACCGCTGTGCCGGGTGCGCGGCACCACCACGTCCACGGCCCCCGCCGTCGTCACCAACGTGCGCAGGTAGCTGCCGCTCTGCACATCCACTCGCCCTACCAGCTTCTGCCACCGGCCAGCCCCCACCAGCTCCCGTACCTCTTCCTCCAGCAGCGCCTCCAGCGTCATCCGGATGGCACCGCGGAACAGCGCCCGCAAGTCGGTCTGCACCTCTTCATGCGCGGGGGATTCAAACTCGGTATCGTCCACGTCGGGGAACTCCTCGGCTCCCCTGCCAGGGGGAGACCGTCTCGGTTGGTTTCACCGAGGAGCTTCCCTCTTTCACCCTCGTCCCGCCTCGCCATCTACACACTTATAGGGACACGACCCGGTATATGGACCTGTCCGTTCGAAATGGGGGCTACACCACCATGGACCCAGGGCTGTGCGGTCGGCGTACACCCTACTGCTGCCGCCGCCGTTCTCGCCCCCCACGTAGCGGGGGTTGAGGAGATCGGGCATCGTCAGGGCCACGGTGTCCCCGGTGCCGATAGTGAGCAGGCCCGTGCAGCCAATCTTCAAGATGTGGAAGGCTTCATAGGCGCCAAGCGCTGCGGAAACGGCTGTCACCCACGAGCAGTTACCGTTCACGGCCATAACATAGTTGCCTTCGTACGCCTGCAGTTGGACGAGGTCGCCGGATTGCAGTTCGAAGCCGTTGCGGTCCACCGGTCGGAACCTCGTTCAGAGAGAAGCGGGACTGGCCCAACTGGCGTACATATCGCCGCCGCCGCCGTCCGCGGGCTGCGCAGCCTCGTCTACGCCTTCTGGTCGGGCGCCGGCTCGATGAAAAAGGCCATCGGCACGCTGGGCAGGTGGTGCTCAGAGCTGGACATCAGCAGCAGCCGGTTGACGTTGTTGTGCTGGATGCCGTGAGTGGGGAAGATGCCGCGCACCACGCCCTGAGTGAAGGAGGGGACGGTCTGCCTCATCTGCCTTTGCGCCTCGCGGTTGAGGTGCTCCAGCCGACTAGCGAGCTGGGCATCCCAGTTGGGCTTCGCGCCCTGATGGCCCAGTTCGGAGAGACAGTTGAACACGTCGCGGAACAGCGGTCCGTAACCTTCGTAAGCGCCCGTCGCCGAGACGCGCATATAGTCCTCGATTTCATTAACGAACCCAAGTGGCGTCGCGGCAAGAGCGCGGGCGAACTCGGCGACATCAGGGGGCTGGCAGCCACCCTGGCGCAGCACGGCCAGTTGAACTTCCTTCCAGCGGTGCGGTGAGTCGGTGACGATCGAGGCGCCCGTGGCCTGGGCGAGGTAGAGGGCCATCTCAAAGTTCGGCGCCATCCTAAAACTGCTGTACTGGCCGCTATCTTTCCCCCCATCCATCAGTCCCTCCTGCACAGCCGCTAGTGGGTCGAGTTCCCGAAGTCGCCGGATGCCTGCAATGGCTGCGTCGCGGACGTAGGCGTCAAGATCTGGCAACATCTCTCGCCACTGCGCGCGGTGGTATTCCTCGGGCATCGACATCAGGCTGCGGCGATGGTCCTGATCCATCAGCCGCATCGTGCGCTTATCTTCGTCCGGGGAGATGAGACTGCCGGCCGACCGCGCCTTCGCCATCTGCATCATCTGGTGGTGCAGATGGGTGTCGAACACCGTCGGATTGGGAATCAAGTTAACGTAACCCAACTCGACCAACGGCATCAGTTTCAAGAACAGGACCACGTTCTTGATGAAGTCTTGATGGTAGCTGCGGGGATTATGGATCGGGCTGAACTCTGGGCGCATGTTCGCCGCGTGGGGGAACGGGCTCTCGATGATGAGTTCACCGAAGTAGAGCGCCGAACCAAAGGCAAACTCCATGATAGCGCTGGGATGCAGAAACCCGGTGTAGACCGCGCGAGGTCGGCCGTCGGGTTTCGGCAGGAGCTGCAGGATGTCGGTCTCGATCGGCCACAGCGCTTGGTAGAGGCTGTGCACATCGCGGATTTGCTCGTCCGACAGGGCGCGCCGCACTTCCAGCCAGTCTGGCGCCTTGTCGAGTCCAAGTATGCCCTCGATCCCTCGATAAAGCATAAGGTTGCGCTCGCGAATCCCGCGCTCGGTCCAGATTGGCCGGAGATGCTGCGGCAATGGCTGGCAGCAGGCGCTGAATGATTTGCCTGAGCCGCAACCGCAGACGTCACGGGCAGTCAGAGCGACCTTCGGCGGCGGCTTCTTGAGGAAGTCAGACTCCTTCTCGGTCCGGCCGAACGCGTCCTGGTAGTAGACGCGCCCGTCCTCGAAGCCGGCGAAGAGTTCGCCGCCGAAGCGCCAGATAGCCTCTTTGGGAGGGCGGAGCATCTCCCTCAGTGAGTCCCATGGCGTCACGTCGCCCACCTCGGGGTCCAGCCACTCCTCGCGACCGGCGGCGATGTAGCGGTGCGCGCGCGCCTTGATCACGCGGTTGATTCGGCGGACATCATCCGCGCTGAGCCGGCGCGTCCGTGCGAACGCGTCCGTCCTCGTGATCGAGGTGCGGAAGTTCCGCGCGAAGGTGCGCTTCTCAATCGGCGCGGCATTCTTATCTTTAGCGTATTCGAAGTTGGTGAGGATCAGGCAATGGTCACGATCGAGGGGGTAGATCGTCTGCGAGCCCTTGAGCGCAATCGATGGATCGAGCGGGTAGCGGCAGCCGTCGGCATCCGGCGGCACACCGTGGTTGTAGATGGTAACGGGGTGGTCGCTGATGATGAACTTCACCTCCGAATCCGCAGCCGACACGATCTCGCGCACGCCCTCCGTCCAGATTGTGCAGTGCATCGCCTGGATGCCCTGCATCTCCATCATCAACTCGTTCTGGGAGAGGCGGGGGTAGCTCATCTTCAGCCAGTCGAGCCCCTTGGGCGTCCGCAACTTCTGGCTGTCGATGAAACGGAAGATCATCCCGAAGTGCTTGTGCCAAGCACCCGGGTCCTCCCCGATGAGCGACCTAATCGCCGGGGCGCCGTCGGCGTCTATCTTGCCAAAAAGCAGCCGTTCAATTTCGTCGTTCAGTAAGTCGCCGAACGCCGTTGTGTATAAGTCGCGCTGAAAAAAGCATTGTTTGGGCGAGGATTTAAAGCGGGAACTGCCGGGCCTGAGTCTCCCATCTGGCAACTGATGGACATCCGGCTTAAGGTCACGATACGCGAGCTGGGTGCAGTCCGGCTCAAGGAAGCCCCGCTGGTACCAGATCGGTACGTAATGGTTATCGCGTGTGATGGGCATATGGCGGCGGTTGCAGGTCGTTCAAGTCGTCCGAAACGGCGTCGGTGCTGTGCGGAGCGCCGACGTTAGCAGCCTCTAACGAAAGTCTGCGCTCTACTCCGAAGGTTCGCGCCCCTCTTGTCTGTCTAGAAAGAGAGAGAGCTCTCCGCGGTTCACAAGGTCGCGTCCCACCGTGAATTCCTCGAACATGGAGGCGGGAGCCAGCCAGTACGGCAGGTCGGTCTGTCCAGCCATTCCCCCTTCCCGGAATGCGTCGTCACGCGGAGTTTTCTTATCCACCTTCACGAAGAAGACAACACCGCCGACCATCAACCGCATCGTGTTGACCCCTCCCTTCCTGTCGGGCTTCGGTGCTCGGTAAGCAAAGACCCCATCATCGTTCTGCGCTCGCAGGGGCCGGAATCCGACTGCGTTCACGCTTGAGGGAATCGGCGCACCTCGGAAGGCGATGTTCTCCAGTATCGCCTTGTACGGCCCCAACTCGATGCGTCCCTGGGAGGGCTTGGTTGATGCGTACTTCCATAGGAGAGCGGCAAGAAAGCGGATGATGTCGTCACCCGCGACGCCAGCAAGCCGATGGACGCCCAGTGGCTTCCCAACGGCGGCGGCCCGGAGAGCGTCGAGAGATTGCTTTGCGCCTCCTTCCAGCTTTCCGATCTCGTTGTCACAGGCACCGCATAGAATGTCCCTATTCCAGATGCCGGACTGGGTGTCCTCATACTCGCCAGACTCGCGAACAACGGCATGCGCCTTCCCAACCTGGACCTCAAGCGCGAAGGTCCGGGGGATGAGGTGAGCCTTGATGGTCTTGACAGCTCCGCAGACTAGGCACGGCATTCGGAACTCCAGTGCAGGCGACAATAGCCCCAGCTAGTGGCTCGGGCCTCGTGGGTATCCAGAACTCGATAGCGGGTTCTGATGGCCCGCACCTGGATTATCGATGCTGAGTCTATACCTTCAGTTCTTGCTCAGGCGAAAGTGCATCCACCCAACCGCCAGCATCCGGCAGCTCGAGAGTGTGTCCAGATGGAGCCTGCGGGCGCCTGCCACCCGGCGCAGGCGCCCCCGTCCGGGCCGTTCGTGCCTTGCTCCCGCCACTCAGCACATGCCCGCGGCACAAGAGCGCGCATACCATGGCATGGTCTGGCCCCCGGCAGTGCCGTACCGCACTGCCCTGAAGGGAGCTGATGGAGAAAATGGCATGCCAAAACGATTGGTGATCCTGGTGGCACATCCGGAAGACGAGCAGCGGTACGAGAACCGCTGGAGCCCGACGATGGAGCAGCTCGTGTTCATCACGACGAACCGGAAGATTTTCACCCAGTGCCAGCGCGCATTGGATGGCAGCAACGAGTGGGTCTACGTGCAGAGAATGGAGTACGGGCGCCACAAGAGCCGCGTCATCGGCCGGGCGAAGGTGGCGCAGTTCGACGAGGCGGAGCTGCGCGTATGGTTCGAGAATTGGGAGGACTATGACGCCGCGCCCTCGCGGACGTTCGGAGGTTCTACTTTCGCCGACTTTCCCGAGTGACCCGACGGCACTTCGCCGTTCGCTCTGCTCCGCAGCGGTAACGGAGCCCCGGTTAGCGCGAGAGAGCGCGCTTGTGGGCAAAATACGAAGCCTCCCTCCCATCAGGTGAGGCAGAAGCTGCTGGCGCGCCCGCCGACGCGCGCCCAGGCTCCTCCAGCTTCTGCCTCGATCCTCCACGCCCTGCCCAGCCGCCGCAGTCAGGGCCGGTACCGCTCCACCGCATGGAAGAACTGCGTGAGCGAGTAGTCCAAGAGCGACTGGCGGGACTGCATGTACCGGCGGACACGGAGGAAGGGCAGCCAGACGCGCTTTCCAACGCGCACCTGGGACTCCTCAAGCTTCTGCCGCAGCACCCAGGTCCCACCCAACCGCCGCACCAGCACGTCTCCCAGGTAGGCACCGAGCGCTGGAGCTGTGTGACTGTCGATGAGTTCGCGAGTGTACCGCTCCGGGAAGTTGTCTTGCCAGAAGTAGAAGTCCAAGTCCGTGAGGGACTCGGCCGTCTCGTCCATGATGGAGGGCACCTTGGTGTGCAGTGCTGCCACAAGCCCTTCGGACAAGTCTCCGTAGGATTCGAGGACGCGCTCCGGATTCGCCACGTCCGAGGGATGGCCGACCGGGAGCCACTCCTCCACCTCTGGTGGCCGAAAGGCGTTGAACTCGGCGATCTTCCGTTGCCGCTCGCTGATGGCGAACTCGTCTGGCAGCCGCGAGAGGAACGGCGCCACGTCGGGGTGAAAGCGCGGCTCGACGGGGACGAGTGCGGCGCTGCGCTCTTTCAGCGTGCGCAGCACCGTATCGAAGTCGAGGTCCGGCCGAAGGTGCACGTGGGCTCGGGCCTGGGCCACCCGAGCCTCCTCACTGGCGAAGTCGGCGGCGGAAGGCCGTAGCACCAGGAGGACGGACCCATTGGGAAGCGCCTCCACAAGGTGCGCGGGCGTCGAGAGCATCCGTTCTCTGCCTACGCTTTCCACGAGCTTGGGGCCGAAGATGTTCAGCCAGAACAGCTCGTAGACCTTGTCGAACCCATCTCTTCGTGAAGTCGTTCCATCACGACCGAAATAGGGCGCTCCTGCGAGCTGCCGATCTGCCATGCCGTGGGCCATGGCATATGTGACGGGGATGTGACGAGCCCAGGCTCGGACAGTTTCAATGAACTCCCGGCAGCGTTCCTTCCTCGAAAAGAAAGAAAGCGGTTGGAGCGTCGCTGAGATCCCCAGCTCAGCAGGCGAGGCTGTGCTGCCGAGGCTCAGTGTCATGTCCAACGCTGGAGCAGTGGTCCGATACAGCCCGATAGTCACGCTTCCGGATGTGCGCTCTTCCTCAAGCGTCTTCGAGATTGCGGTGCGTGAGTACTTCCGTCGCCGCCGTCCTTCGATAACATCCGGCATCCACTCGCCCCCATGCGCCTCGAGTGCATTTAGGATGGGCTCCAACCGCGCTTCGAGCGTTGCGCATTCGGCGACATTGCCGTCGACGAGCAGTCGCAGACGGTCCTCCACTGGCAGCTCATGGAACTCGAGGATTTTCATTGAAACTGTACCTCCACGCCAGCGACCTCACTCTCAGCTTTCATCACTGAGCGTTCGAGTGCATCAAGATCTTGAGGCTTGAGCCTACCGCCCTCATAGATGACGCGAACCCTTTGAACCTGCGTTTTCTGCACAAGCTCTGGCCGGCGGATGGACAGCGTCTCCCCGTAATATCGCAGTGCCGCGCGAGCATCCTCAACCAGCTGAGATTGGAGCGGCTTTTCCTTCATCGATGAAAGGTCCCGACTCTTGAGACTGAACGTCTCCACACGGGGCATCGGACCAGCAGTTGGCCCTTCTTCGATGACGAGCACATCCGCGAAGCGAAGGTCCGCCTTGGCCACCCCCACGTGCGTCACGATGCGGGGCCGGTCGAAGTCCTTGAGCCACTTCCGCTTCGCCCGTGGGAGGGCCGCGTCCGCCTCCAGGAGGGCGACCATCTTCCGCTCGAAGGCCAGGCCCCGGGCGTACCTGTCACGAAGGAGCTGGTAGCCAGCCCACTTCAGCGGCCCCTTCTCCGCAATCCCCTTCGTGATTTCCGCAGCCCGCGTCTCCAGGTACGCCACGTAGTCGGCCCAGAGGGGCTCCGCAGCGACTTCGGCAGGAGCAGCCCTCCGCAGAGCCTCGCGGTGCTTCGTCAGCTCCGCCACGTCCATCGTCAGGCGCGCTCCCGGGAACTCCGCCTCCCACTGCTTGAACTTCGCCTCCGCCACCTCGGCAGGGAGTCCGGCCGCCTCGGGAGGCAGGGAAGGCCGAGTCCCACCCTTTCTCCCGGAGCCCGCGCCGGTCGATGCGGCGCTCGGGGGCTCTCGGTACCTCACGGCCAACGTGCCCTGTGCCTGCGCGACGTTGCCTCGCGCCTCGTACAACGCCAGCGCGCCCGACTCGCCCCACTCCGCCACCAGAATCGCTGCGTCCCGGTCCTGCTGGAGGTAGCGAGCCAACGCCCCCACACCGCGCTCTCCGACGCGCGCTTCCAACCTCTCCAGCACCGCCCTCAGCGCCTCCACGCGGGACACCACCGCCTGGAGGCGGGCGCGCTCCAGCCGGGAGACGCCCGCTTCACGAAGCGCGCGCGCCCCCTTCCCTCCCGCGTACAAGCCCACCATGAGGGCCGCGGGCGCCAACTGCCGCGTGGCCTCCTCGTACTCCCCCTTGGCGAGGGAGGCCCCGCCCTGCGCCGTCCCCGCCACCAGGTGGTAGAAGCCCAGCGGCAGACCGAAGGTGAGGGCGTCAAAGGACGCCAGCGCCACGTTGCCTGGCGCGAAGGCCCCCAGGAGTTGGGCGTTCTCCACCTCGCGGTAGGCTTCCTGGTAGGGCGGTGGAAGCCGCGCGGGCAGCGCGGACGCCTCCACGCTCCGGCTTCCGCCGACGAGGGGAATGGAGGCCGCGACGTCATCCACGGCCCGACCCAGCCCGCGCGCGATGTCGCCGCCGCGGAAGCTCCGCTCCGGGAACTCAGCGAGAGCCAGGCCTCGCTCCTTCAGCTCCTCGCGCACCACCTCCATGGCCCCCAGGGCGCGCTTCAGCAGCTTGTCCTCGGCCAGCAGGCGCAAGAGCTGCCGCGCCTCGTCGTCGTGAGAGGTGTGCAGGACGAAGAGGGCGAGGACCTCCGCCTTGGCCGGGCCGTGCTTCTGGGCGGCGGTGGCGAGGAAGGCCGCGCGCTTCTTGAGGAGGACGCGGGCAGCATCGGCCTCCAGGGGGCCCAGGGCGCCCAGCCGAACGGCGTTCCAGTCCGAGAGGGCCTCCACCAGCCGGGGCATGTCCGCCTGGCGCTGCAAGGCCAGGAAGGCCGCGGGCGTGGTGCATTCGAGGAAGGGCGCCAGCACTGCCTCCTCCGAGTCCAGGTGCGGCCAGCCCGTGGGGACGTCCCCGCACACCCCCGCCAGGGCTCCCACCACGCGCAGGGGCGCCGTTTCTCCTCCGCCGGGATTCGGGGGAGACGGCGTAGCCCGGCGGCGGTGCAGCAGCGGTCCGTCCGAGGACTCCGCGTCGAAGTCCTCGATCGCCTCGTCCTCGGGGAGACTCGCGACGGCACCGCGCCCAGAGGCCACCAGGGGCGTCGCGCCCGAGACGGTAGCCAGGGTGACTCCCGGCCCCGCCCGTGAGGGCAGCGAGGCACACCCCGACGTCAAGAGGGCCAGGGCCAGCACCAGGCCCGCCATGCCACGCGGCAGTCGCTCAGCGCGCATTGTCCACCCCCAGCCCCACGGCCGCGAAGGCTCCCGGCCGCAGCGTCCCCTCCGGCGTGGGAAACAGCAGCGTGCCGCCCTGCCCCAGCGCATGGAAGTTGCCTCCCAGGAAGCGCCACCGGGCCTCTCCCGAGACGACGTAGCGCGCTCCGGGCTGGCCCATGGCCGTCGCCAGTCCGCCGACGCCCACCGTGAGGTTCCGGTGGAAGAGTTGCGCCTCCACCCGCCCGTCCACGTCCACCCGGCCCCAGGAGAAGGCCTCCACCCCCAGGGAGAGGAAGAGGTGTCGCTGGCGCATGCCACTCAGCCGCACCGCATCCCAACTGAGAATCACCTCCCCGTAGGCGGAGGCCCCCTCCGAGAAGGACGCCTCCGCCAGCGGCATGGAGGCCGGGCCCGCTGCCTGGAAGCGCGCCAACTCGAAGTCCGGGCCGAAGGAGCCCTGACGGAAGCCTCCTCGCTGAAGGCGGGCCTCCAGACGGGCC
>NZ_JABXEO010000117.1:0-19398 GCF_013372585.1 Myxococcus sp. AM010 | reverse complement strand
GGATGGGGTTGGGTGCATGGGACAGGGAAGTAGCCACGCCCATGCGCCGTCCAATCCATTCCGCCATGCGCGCGCGAAAAGCGTCTGACAGCCGACGCTCGCGCGGCGCACCTTCACGGGCAGGGGCCGCAGTCCTGTGCGCAGCTGTCGTATCGGTCGGAGGTGCCACATTGCTCCGTGGCCTGGCACACGCCGTCCCCACATTGATTCACATTCGCGGGGGACAGCCGCGTGGTGATGGGGCGGTAGGTGACCCCGCCGCGCGTGCAGGTCTCGTAGTAGAGGCCGCTCGAGTCCAGCGCGCAGTGGGACGCGCAGGCGCCCACGTACACCATGGGCGCGCAGGGCACGAGCGTCTCCGTGCCGTCGTGGAGCAGGCCCGCGCAGGCGCGCGAGGTGCTCTCCTGGGGCCCCAGCGGAGCGCGGTCCGCGCCCACGTGGATGCCCTCGGAATTGAAGAGGTTGCCGAAGAAACACGATTCCTGCCGGGCGTGCGTGGCGAGCTCCTGCGCCGTGTAGGGAATGACGGCCCCCGCGCCGTCCAGGCCGAGGAGGGAGATGAGCAGCTCCTCTCCCATCCGGTTGGCGTGGGCCGCCAGGCACGCGGAGACGACCTGCTGTTCGGCGAGCGTGGCCGCGCTCCCACCGGCCCAGTCCGGCGCCAGTCCCAGGCCGCCCTCCCAGGTGTACGACTGCTCCAGCGCGGCGGCCGTGTAGGTGCGCGTCTGCCCCGCGGGCACGGCGCAGCGGACCACGTAGCGCATCGCCATGTCGGCCAGTGAGGGGTCGGCCTGGAACCAGGTGTTGAAGGCCTCCGACGACAAGCCATTGAAGGACAGGCCGTTGAAGGACAGGCCGTTGAAGGACAGGCCGTTGAAGGACAGGCCATTGAAGGACAGCCCGTTGAACGACTCCTGCGGCTGCGTCAGCGCGCCGGTCGGGGACGCGGTGTCGGGTGGCAGCGGCTCGCAGCCCACAATGCCAAGCATCGTCAGGGCGAGCATCGGAAACGTCTTCGGAAACAGTGTCTTTTTCATCGACTCCCCAGTGGGTCCAGGTCGCCGGACGGCTCGCGGTGCGAGTGTCCGGGCGGGGCCACCCCGAGGAGTGCGGGCCTGGTGAAGGGTGGCGGGCGCGAAAATTTGCACCGGGGATGCGTGCGGGCAACCCGTACCCGCGGGCAATGTTTGCAGTCGCGGACAGTCGAGGCGTGCCGGAGGTGGGCACGGGGTTCACACCGGCGGTGCCTCCCGGGGCGAGGGCGCCGTGGCGTTGTGGACGCGTCCGCGCGCGAGCGTCGCGTGCCGGATGCTGTCTGTGTTGAGGCCCGGAGCATCTGCTCGTCACGCATGGGCGGTGTTCGTTCCGCGTGGTGTCATCGCTTCCGCGGGAGCTGGCATCGCAGGAGCGTGCGATGGGTGATGTGTCCTCCAGAAGGTTGGCAGGCTCCGCGGCGGGCATGCTGAGGGCGCTGCCCGGTCAGGAAGCCCAGCCGGCCTCCGCGACGCCCCCCGAGGGCTCGGTGGCGCTGGTGTTCACCGACGTGCAGGGCTCCACGCGGCTGTGGGAGCGTTGTGGCGCGGGCATGCGTGACGCGCTGGAGGTGCATGACCGCGTCCTGCGTTCCCTGCTGGCCGGCGGCACCGGCTACGAGGTGAAGACGCAGGGGGACTCCTTCATGATTGCGTTCCCCTCGGTGATGGAGGCGCTGGCGTGGTGTCTGGAGGCGCAGGACGCGCTGCTGCGCGCGCCCTGGCCGGTGGACCTCCTCTCCCAGCCCGAGGCCGCCGAAGAGGTGGGGCCCGGAGGCCTGTTGTTCCGGGGCCTGCGGGTTCGCATGGGCGTACACGTGGGCGAGCCGGAGTGCCGCGTGGACGCGCGCTCCGGCCGGACGGACTACCTGGGCCGCATGGTGAACGTGGCGGCGCGCGTGGCGGCCGCGGGTCATGGCGGTCAGGTCCTGGTGAGTGGCGGCGCCTGGGCGCGGGCCGCGCAGGTGCTGGAGGCGCTGGGCCGACCCGCGGTGCGTCCCCTGGGCGCGTTCCGGCTGAAGGGCATTGATGATGCCGTGGCCCTGGTGGAGGTGCTGCCCGCGCACCTGTCGGAGCGGCGCTTCGGCGTTCCACGCGCGCCCAGGGACAGGCAGGGGAACGTGCCCGTGCTCCAGGCCGGACTGGTGGGGCGGAGCATGGAGCTCGGGTGGCTCCGCCGCGGGTTCGCGGACGGCGCGCGGCTCGTCACGCTGCTGGGGCCGGGCGGCATGGGAAAGACGCGGCTGGCCACGTCCTTTGGCGCGCTGGAGCTGGAGTCGGGGGAATGGGAGGGCGGGGTGTGGCTGTGCGAGCTGGCCGAGGTCCAGACGGCGGAGGCGCTCTGCCTGTCGGTGGGCCATGCGCTGGGCATCCCCCTGCGCGCGGACGGCGACCCGACCGAGCCGGCAGAGCGGCTGGGGCGCGCGCTGAACGACTGTGGTGACGTGCTGCTCATCCTCGACAACCTGGAGCAGGCCGTGCAGCACCTGCCCGCCACGTTGGGGCGCTGGCTCCAGCTGGCGCCTCGCGCGCGCTTCCTGGCGACGTCGCGCGAGGCCCTGGGGCTCCCCGGCGAGCGGCTGCTGGACCTGGCGCCGCTCTCGGTGCCGGAGGAAGGTGAGTCCCGGCTGGAGGAGCTGGTCCGTTCGGACGCGGTGCGCCTGTTCGCGCAGCGAGCGCGTGAGGCCCGAGGCCACTTCGAGCTGACGGCCGGCGAGGCGCCGATGGTCGCGGACATCGTGCGGCAGCTGGATGGAATCGCCCTGGCCATCGAGCTGGCCGCCGCGCGCATGGCGCTGTTGAGCGTGAGCCAGCTTCGGGAGCGGCTCACGCGTCGCTTCGAGCTCCTGCGCACGGGACGGCGTGACGGCTGCGCGCGACAGGCGACGCTGAGAGGGGCCATCGACTGGTCCTGGAACCTGCTGGAGCCGGAGGAGCGGGTCGCGCTGGCGCGCTGCTCGGTGTTCCGTGGCGGCTTCACGCTGGAGGCGGCGGAAGCGGTGCTGGGGCTCCCCCCGGACGGGCCCGCCGTGCTGGACGTGCTCCAGTCGCTGCGCGCCAAGTCGCTGCTGCGCGTGCTGGAGGCGGAGCCGCCCGGCGGTGACTGCCGGTTGGGCCAGTACGAGAGCATCCGTCAGTACGCCGCGGCCCGGCTTGTCGAAGAGGGCGTGGGCGATGCGGCCGCGTTGGCGGAGCGGCACGCGGATTGGTACCTGTCGCTGGCCCGCGGCCTGCGCGCGCAGGTGCGCGGCCAGGGCGGCGCGGAGGCCTTGCGGTGGCTGGCGCGGGAGCGGGAGAACCTCCTGGCGGCGTGTGACAACGCGCTGGCCGTGACGCCCGCGACGTCGCGCTCGGTGGAGCGGGCGCTGGAGGCGCTGGTGGCGCTGGAGCCGGAGGTGGTGACGCGGGGCCCGGTGCGACTGCTGCTCGAACGGCTGGACGCGGCGCTGGCGCTGGCGGACCGGGTGACGGGCGCCCCCAGGCTGGTGGCCGAGGCCGTGGCGGTGCGTGGCCGTGTGTTCCTGGAGGCGGGCGACCTGATGGCGGCCCGCGGGAATCTGGAGTGCGCGCGCGCGTCGCTGCGGGGGTTGGGCGCGGTGGCGGGCGAGAAGCGCGTGCTGGTGGACCTGTCGATTGTGGCCCGTCACGAAGGCGCGCTGTCCCAGGCCTGGGAGCTGGTGCGCGAGGCGCGGCTGTTGTCGTCGGAGGGCGACCGCTGGCTGGACGCCTACACCGTGGGCAACCTGGGGCTGGTGGAGCAGGCGCGCCGCGGCGCGGAGGCGGCCATTCCCCACCTGCGCGCGGCGCAGGCGCTCTTCCACGGCGTGGGGGACGTGACGTTCGAGGTGGGCTTCCTGTCCAACTGCGCGGTGGCCATCGGGGAGATGGGGCGCACGAGCGAGGCGATGCGCCTGCTGGAGGAGGCGATGGCGCGCTCGGCCAGCGTGGGAGACAGGGCGGGGCACGCGCTGGCTCGCCTCAACCTGGGCTGCTACCTGCTGGAGGAGGGACGGCCGCAGGAGGCGCGCGCGCACCTGCTGGCCGCGGCGCGCATCGGCCGGCAGCTGGGGCAGCGGCTCCTGGAGGGCACCGCGCTGGGCGAGTTGGGGCGCGCGGAGCTGGCCCTGGGGGCGTGGAGCGACGCCTGGGCCCGGCTGTCGGAGGCGGTGTCCGGCCTGGGCCGCGTGTCGCGGGGGCAGGCGCTGCGCTTCGCGGTGTACCGGGCCGTGGTGGAGGCATGCATGGGAGACGCCTCGGCGGCGGAGGCGAGCTTCGTCGTGCTGGAGGGCGCGCCGGAGCTGCGGGATGACCCGGTGCTGCGCGAGCTGGCCGCGCTGCTTCGCGCGGCGGTGGACCTGGCGGAGGCGCGGGCCGCCTGGGATGACGTCGCGCGGGTACAGCGGGCCTTCGCGTCGGCGCGCCAGCGCATCGCGCGGGCCCGGAGCGCCCCTCCGGAGGCCGCCTCATCGGACCTGCGCGGCGCGCTGGGGTTCCTGGAGGGTGCCCTGTGGCGGCTCGCCTCGGAGCCCGAGGACGCGGAGGCCGTGGAGGTGGAGGGCAGGGGCGCCCCTGTCTGCGTCGGGGCCGCTTGACGCCCCTGAAACGGCTGTGCTTCAAGCGGCGCTCCCATGCCCGAAGCGCGCGTCACCTTCGTCTCCGTCGCCTCGCGTGAGTGCCGTTCATGAGGCTCGCCCTGCTGCCCGAGCGGCCGCGGCGCTTCCTGGACACGCTTGCATCGTTCGTCGTGGCGAACGCGGGGCCGCTGGGGGCCGCCGGGGTGGGGCTGCTGGCGTTCCTGGCCATCTATGGGCCGGCGGCGCTGAATCCCACGCGCCTGTCGTGGCTCATCCGTGACGACTTCAGCCAGCACCTGCTGGGCTGGCTGTTCTTCCGCAACGAACCGCTCCGCTTCCCGCTGGGCGCCATCGACGGATACCTGCATCCGTTGGGGACGACGCTCGGCTACATGGACGCCATCCCCTGGGTGGCGCTGCTGCTGCGGCCGTTCTCCAGCCTGCTGCCCGCCGACTTCCAGTACATCGGGCCGTGGATGTGCATGTGCCTGGTGCTCCAGGGCGCCGCGTCCGCGTGGGTGGCGCGGCGGATGGGCGCGACGGTGCCGCAGCAGTGGCTGGTGGGCGCGCTGCTCGTGCTGTCGCCCACGCTGCTGGCGCGCATGAGCATGGCGCACGAGGCGCTGTGCGCGCATTGGACCCTCGTGCTGCTGGTGGGGCTGAACCTGCTCCCGCAGCGGGACGCGCGCGAGGCGAAGCAGGCGCTGGGCATCGCGCTGGCGCTGTGCGTGTTCGCCGCGGGCGTGCACCCCGTGGTGACCGCCATGGTGCTGGCGCTCGCGTTGGCGCTGTGCGCGCGGACCGCGCTGGAGCGGAAGCTGCCCTGGCGGTGGCCCCTGCTGGGCGCCGTGGCGAACGTGGCCGTGGTGCTGGTGCTGTTCTACGTGCTGGGCTACCTCGGCACAGTCCGCACCCTGGGCGCCGGCGCCTTCGGTGGGTTCTCCGCGGACCTCCTGACGTTCGTCAACCCGATGGGCTACCGGGACTCCTGGTCGCGCTTCCTGGAGTCTCTGCCGAGGCAGGGCGCCCAGTACGAGGGCTTCGGCTACCTGGGGCTGGGCGTGCTCTTCGCGCTCTGGGCCGCGCTCATCCTGCTGGTGCGGGACGCGCCGCTCGTCGCGCGGCATTGGCGCAGGCTGGCGCCGGTGGGGCTGGTGGCGCTGGGCCTGGGCTTCTTCGCGCTGTCCTCGCGCGTCACCCTGCGAGGCGAGCTCATCGCGGACCTGTCGGGCCTCTACGCGCCGGTGATGCGGTGGGTGGAGCCCTTCCGCTCCTCCGGCCGCTTCGTGTGGCCGCTGTACTACCTGCTGGCGCTGGGCTCCGCGCTCGCGCTCATCCGCCTGCCCCGGCCCACGGTGGCGCCGTCGCTGCTGGCGCTGGCGCTGGCGCTGCAAGCCTTCGATGTGAACCTGGGGCGCGGCCATCAGGCGAAGGAGGGGCCGGCCTGGAACACGCAACCGTCCGAGGCGCTTCGCGAGGCCGCCGTGGGCCGCAAGCACCTGGTGCTCTACCCGCCGCAGATGCATGACGGCTCCGGGCGGGGCTGCCGCGCCGGGCCCATGGACTTCCACCGCTGGGCCTACCGCGCCTACCTGCTGGGGCTCACCTTCAACAGCGGCTACGTCGCGCGGTTGGATGACGCGCGCGCGCAGCCCTACTGTCTGGGGCTCGACGACGAAATCCGGGCGGGCAGGCTCGACCCGGAGGCCGTCTACCTCTCCATTCCGCAGCGGCTCCACGAGTTCCGCGCCATTCGCGGGACGCGTTGCGTGCAGGAGGAGCGGCTGTGGCTGTGCGTCCTGGAGCAGGCGCCCGCTGCTCCGGCGGAGCGCGCCTCGCCCTGAGCCCGGAGGGAGGACAGGGGGCACGAGAGGGGGTATGGAAGGTGCGTGAGCGCTTCCTCTTCTCGCGGCATCCTCTTCGACCTCGACGGCACGCTGGTGGACTCGCTGCCGGACATCATCGACAGCTTCCTCCATGCCTTCGGGCACCTGGGGCTTCCGGCGCCGACGTACGAGCAGGTGCGCGCGCTCATCGGCCACCCGCTGGACTGGATGTACAGCCAGTTCGCGCCGGACCACGTCCCCGCGTTGTGCGTGGCGTACCGTGAGCACTACCCGCTCCACTTCCACCGGCGCTCGCGGCCCTATCCGGGCGTGGTGGAGGTGCTGCGCGTGCTGCGCGAGCGGGGCTACCTGCTGGCGGTGGCCACCACCAAGCGCCCCGACATGGCGCGCAAGTTCGTGGACGCCATGGGCCTGGGCCCGCTGCTCCACCACGTCCAGGGCACGGAGGGCTTCGCGCACAAGCCCGCGCCCGACGTCATCCACCACGCGCTGGCGGCGCTGGGCACGGGCGGGCTGTGGATGGTGGGGGACACCGCGCTGGACTTGCGCGCGGGACAGGCGGCGGGGCTGCGGACCTACGCTGTCACCTGGGGCACGCATCCGGTGGAGGTGCTCGCCAGCGCCTCTCCGGACGAACTGCAGCCGGACCTGCAGCGGCTCCTGACGCACCTGCCGCCACTGGCGTGACGGCGGGCGTCTTCGGGGATGAAGCCAGCGCCTGGCCCACCTGGACGACGCGGGGGGCGGGACCTGGGGCGCTGGCCTCAGGTCGTGCTCAGTCCGCCGCCATCCCCGGGCACTTGCCAGTGTCCAGGTACTGCGCGTTCCGGTGGATTTCGGAGCTCAGCTTGTCCTGCCGGGCCGGGTCGACGGCGGTGTAGACGATGACGACGCCCTCCGGAGAGTCGTGCACGCTGGCGATGGACGGCACCGACGGCGCGCCCGCGGAGCCCGGCTCCTCGCGGCCGCCCATCTCGTCGTAGTCGACGCCCGGTGGCTGGGCCATGCCGCTGCCGCCCGTGCCGTGCTCCTGCTGGAACTGCATCATCCTCCGGCTGCGCTGCTGGAGGTCCGCCACCTTGTCGGTTTCGGGCGTGACGATGATGAGGGCCACGCCCTCCGGGATGTCCTCCGCGCGCGCCTGTGCGCCGGACACGTCCATGGGGCAGTCCCGCTGCATCTCCGCCTGCGCGCCGGGCGGCAGGCCTTCGTCCTGCTGTGACATCTGCTGCGCCGTGGGTGGCATCCCGCCCTGGGATGTCTTGGCGTTTCTGGAGCAGCCGACCGACAAACACATCACCGCCGAGGCGGCCAGCGCCGCCGGGAACCTGAATCTGGACATGAGCCCCCCTTTGCTGAAAGTCCTGCGCGCAGAAGGTGGGGCGCGGTGCGTGGTGGTGGCAATACGCACTGACGTCCCAGAGGGCGCGCCTCGGGGCCGATGCGCGTATCCGCGGCGCGACGGATGCGGCCACGGCTCACGTCAGCCGCGAGACATCCTCGGGCGTGTCCACGTCTTCGCCACCGCCGGGCAGCGGGACGTCCACCACGCGCGAGGGCACGCGCGCAATCACGCCGCGCGCGCCCTGGGCCGGGCTCAGCGCGTCCAGCTCCGGGAAGACGGCACGCGCGAAGAGCGCGGGGACGCCCCGGGTGCCCTCGTAGGCGGAGGCCACCACGGACGCGCCAGTCCGTTCGAAGGTCTCCAGCATCGCCCTCAAGTGCGCGGCCTCCACGCGGAGCTGGTCGCACAGCAGCACGAGCACGGCGTCCAGCGCCGGTGGCTCCGTCTCCCGCAGCGCGCCGAGCCCCGCGCGCAGCGAGCCTCCAGGGCCCGCGGCCCAGCCCGCATGGTCCACGGTGCGCACGGCGAGTCCCGTCAGCTCCGCGGCCACCGCATCTCGCGACGCGCCCAGCACCACCACCACGGGGCCGCACCGCAGGGACGCAGCGGCCTCGGCGGCGCGCCGCGCCAGCGTCGTGCCCTGGTAGCGCACCAGCTGCTTGGGGTGGCCCAGCCGCGAGGAGCCGCCCGCGGCCAGCAGCACCACGCCCACCGTCACGCGAGCCTCCGCACCGGTGGGGGCGCGGCGGTGTGGATGGGCGCGCGCCGCTCGCGAAGCTTGCCGCCCTGGCGTCCGGCGACCACCGCTTGGAGCTCGGCGATGATGGACAGGGCAATCTCCTCCGCGCCTTCCGCGCCCAGGTCCAGGCCCACGGGCGCGTGCAGCTTCTCCAGGTGCGCGTCGGTGGGCGCGGAGGGCAGCTCCGCGAGCAGCCGGTCCGTGCGCGAGCGAGGTCCCAGCACGCCCAGGTAGCGCAGGGGCCCTGGGAGCAGCCGCGCCAGCAGCTCGCGGTCCTGCGGCAGGCTGTGCGTCATCAGCACGGCCAGCGTGCGGCGTGACAGGGGCACCACGCCCGGGGCGTCAGGGGCCTTCGCTGACACCACCGCGTGGGCCTGGGGAAAGCGGCGCCGCAGGGCCTGCGCGGGCCGGTCCGCCACCACCGTGACGTGCCAGCCCAGGGCCGCGGCCTGGTTCACCACCGGGGCCACGTCGAAGCCGCTGCCGAAGAGCACCAGGGGGTGGGGCGGCTCCACGACCTCCACCAGCACGTCCGCGCCGCCGCAGGGGCCGCTCCACGTCCGGCCCGCCTCCAGCGCCTCGCGCCCCGCTTCACGCACGGCGTCTCCCAGCGCGCCGGACAGGTGGCCCGCTTCGGTGCCGTCATCGCGGAGCATCCACCGGGAGCCCACGGCGTTCGCGGGGCCCCGGTACACCGTCGCCACCACCGCCCGGCGTCCCGCTTCCCGCGCCTCGGCGGCGAAGGTGAGGGCCTCACCCGCGCCCGCCTCCCAGCGCTCCAGCAGCACGTCCACCACGCCGTTGCAGCCCAGCGCGAAGGAGAAGGCCCCCTCGTCCTCCGCGCTGTCGCTGGTGGAGTCGTAGCGAAGCAGGCGAGGCCCGGTGGTGGTCCAGAAGAAGGCCTTGCGGACGACGTCGGCCTCCAGGCAGCCACCGCTGATACCGCCCGCGAGCCACCCGTCCTCGCTCATCAACATCCGCGCCCCCGGCCGCCGGTAGGCGGAGCCCGACACCTCGACCACCGTGGCCAGGACCAGGGGGCCGCGAGCTTGCGCCCGCGCGCGGAGGATGGCGTCCAGGTCCTTCATGTCTCGTCGTCCTTGGTGGGGGTGACTGGAACGCGACGGGAAACTGTAGTCGGCGCCATTCCATCCCGGCCAGTGACGTTCTTTCGCGTCGGGGCCTCGGGGTGGGCCTGGGTGCGGCACTCGACATACGTGGTGACTGGATGAATCCCCGCGGCTGGGGTGTAGTTCCCATCCGCATGCCCGTCCTGCGTTACGCCTTCACCCTGAATGCCGTGCGTGAGCTCGGCCGCCTGGCTCCGGACATCGCCCGGGCGCGGGCGGAGGCGGCCCTGGACACGAGCCTCCTGCACATCCGCGAGGCCTGCACGGCCACGCTGGGCATGGAGTTCGACACGCTGGTGTGCTTCGACGCGCGCTCCGTGGTCCGCCTGTTCTCACACGCGGAGCAGGCTCGCATCCTGGCCCGGCTGGTGGACGAGCGGGCACGCACGCTGGCGCGGGTGGGCCGCTTCCAGGAGGCGCTCGAGGACACCGTCTACGCGGGGCAGCTGCTGGCGTGCTCGCGCCAGCGCTTCGGCCTGCCCAAGGACGCGCGCGCGGCGGAGACGCTGGAGCGCGAGGTCCCCGAGCTCCGCTGACCGACCCACGCGCTGTGGGCCGCGCTTCACCGGGGCGCTCGCCAGGTCAGCCTTCGCGCATGCGCAGCACCACCTTGCCCGTGGCGCGCCGTGCATCGAGCTCGCGCAGGGCCTGCGCGCCCTGCTCCAGCGGGAACACCGGGCCCACGACGGGCGTGAGCACCCCGCGCTCCGCCATGGCCTCCAGGTCCTTGGCGATGGTGGGCGTCAAGGACGGCTCGTGCAGGAGGAAGCCGCCCCAGGCCACGCCGACCACGTCGATGTTGCGCAGCAGGAGCCGGTTCACCTGGACCTCGGGGATGCGCCCGCTCGCGAAGCCCACCACCAGCAGCCGGCCTTCGGGCGCCAGGCACTTGAGGCTCTTGTCGAAGACGTCGCCGCCCACCGGGTCCACCACCACGTCGGCCCCCAGGCCGCCCGTCTTCTCCCGCACCTGGGAGAGCCAATCTCCGCTCGACAGCAGCACCTCATGCGCGCCGGCCCGCCGGGCGACGTCCGCCTTGCGCTCGTCGCTCACCACTGCGATGACGCGCGCCCGCGCGCCGCGCGCCACCTGCACCGCCGCCGTGCCCACGCCGCCCGCGGCGCCATGGACCACGACCCACTCCTCCGCCTTGAGCCGGCCTCGCCGGTGCAGCGCGAAGTGCGCCGTGTGGTAGTTCATCACCACGCCCGCGGCCGCCTCGAAGCTCCAGTCCGCGGGGATGGGGAACACCATCTCCGGCTGAATCGCGGCCACCTCCGCGAAGCCGCCCAGCCCGAAGCTGAAGGCCATCACCCGCTGCCCGGGCTTCACCGCCGCGCCCGCGGGCGCCCGCCGCACTACCCCCGCCACCTCCACGCCCGGGATGAAGGGCAGGGCGGGCTTGAGCTGGTACTGCCCCCGGGTGAGCAGCAGGTCCGGGAAGCTCACCCCGGCCGCCACCACGTCGATGAGCACCGAGTCCCCCGCCTCGGGCTCGGGCACGTCCACCAGTTGGAGCCCGTCAGGGCCGTCCAGCCGCTGCAACTGCAATGCGCGCATCGTTGCCTCCCGGACAGGCAGCGTAATGGCCGGCCACGTCGGCGCCAGTGTTGCCGCACGCGCGCGGGCGGACCCGCGGTTCGGCACGAAGTTCACACGATTCGTGGAAAACCGAGACCTGCCTGGATGACCCGTCACGTCACGTGATAGGTGGCCCGCACTGCCAGTAGACCCTTCAAGTCCATGAAACTAAAGGTATAATCCTAATTAACTTGAAATCTAAGAAGAGGATAATAGCTGAAATAATCGCGCAACCTTGAAATTCCGGCCAGCCCTGTGGCACTGTCCTTCCTAATCTTTCCACTTAGGAGGATTACATGGTGCAGAAGAGAGTGCGCGGAGCGCTTGGTATCGCAGCGCTGTCTGTCGTTGTCGGTTGCAACGAGTCCACCCCTGCCCCCGAGGCCGACAAGCCTACGGATGCCGCGAAGGCGGCGACGCTGGAGAATGGTGCGAAGGTCGTCCTGACGGACAACCAGAAGGTGGCGCAGTTCGTCACCGGTCTGTCGATTGCCCTGCCGGATATTCCGGCCGCGGGTCCCAAGGCGCTCAACGCGTCCGCGCTGGCCCCGGTCGTCGACGCCGTGGCGCCGACGTTCCGCCTGGAGCCGGGCAACCTGGTCTTCAAGAAGGCGCACACGGACAAGCAGGGTGACAGCCACTACCGCTATACGGTGATGCACAACGGGCTGGCGGTGCTGGGCGGCGAGCTCATCCTGCACGCGCGCAACGGCAAGGTGTTCGCGGCGAACACCAACGTCCGCAGCGACCTGCGCGCCGAGCTGAAGCCGACCATCGCGGGTGAGATTGCCACGTCGTCGGTGGACTCCGACCGCGAGACGCTCGCCGGCTGGGTCACCGACAAGAACCCGGAGCTGGTGTACTGGCGCGTCGATGACGAGCTGCGCCTGATGTACAAGGTCGTCCAGCACGGCAACAAGGCGGACGGCACGCCCGTGCGCGACTGGGTCCTGGTGGACGCGCGCAACGGCGATGTGATGCTGCGCATCCCGCAGATCAAGGAGTCGCTCGACCGCCGCCTCCACGACGGCAACAACACCACCACCCTGCCGGGCGCCGTCGTGCGCACCGAGGGCCAGGCGCCGGTGGCGGACCCCGTGGTCAACACCAACTACGACCACCTGGGCACCGTCTACGACTGCTACAACACCCTGTTCGGCCGCGACTCCATCGACGACGCGGGCGGCACGCTCATCAGCACGGTGCACCACCGCGTCAACTACGTGAACGCCTTCTGGGACGGTACCCAGATGGTGTACGGCGATGGCGACGGCGTGACGGCCACCAACCTGGCCAACTCGCTGGACGTGACGGCGCACGAGCTGACCCACGCCGTGACGGACAACGAGTCGGACCTCATCTACTCGGGTGAGTCCGGCGGCCTGAACGAGTCGATGTCCGACGTGTTCGGCGCGGTGTGCGAGTGGTACGGCGACGGCGCGGACGAGGTCTCCCCGCGTCACTGGCTGATTGGCGACGACGTGTGGACCCCGTCCATCCCGAACGACGCCCTGCGCTACATGAACGACCCGGCGCAGGACGGCGACTCGCTGGACCACTACCACAACTACGTGCCCGGCACCGGCGTGCACTACAGCTCCGGTATCTCCAACCTGGCGTTCTACCTCCTGTCGCAGGGTGGCACCCACCCGCGCGGCAAGAGCACCATCGTCGTGGCGGGCATCGGCATCGAGAAGGCCGCGCAGATCTTCTACAAGGCCAACACGTTGATGGTGCCGACGTCCAACTTCGAGGCCGCCAAGGCGATCACCGAAGAGGCCGCGCTGGAGCTCGGCTACGACGCCGCCACCATCGAGTCGGTGTCGAACGCGTGGAAGGCCGTGGGCGTCAGCGTCCCGGTTCCTCCTCCGCCGACGGACCCCATCGTGAAGGACGAGCCCGTCGTCGTGGCGGGTGGCGCCAACGAGAAGAAGTACTTCGAGGTCACGATTCCGGAGGGCGCCTACAACCTGAAGTTCACCCTGTCGGGTGGCACGGGTGACGCGGACCTGTACGTCCGCTACAACAGCGCGCCCACCACCGCGCTGTACGACTGCCGCCCGTACGCCGGTGGCAACAACGAGGTCTGCAACTTCCCGACGCCGCAGCACGGCAAGTGGTACGCGATGCTGAACGGCTACCGCGCGTACTCCGACGCCACCCTGACGGTGACCTGGGAGGGCGGCTTCGTCCCCATCGAGAGCGGCATCGCCGTGGAGAACCTCACGGGCGCGGCGGGCTCCTCGCAGGTGTTCATCCTCGACGTGCCGGAGCGTCGCCCGGGCCAGGGGAAGAACAACATCTACATCCAGACGGGCGAGGGCAAGGGCAACCCCGACCTCTACGTCAAGCGCGGCGGCGCCCCGTCGCACGCGGACTACGACTGCCGCAGCGTGAAGGACCACCAGTCGGAGAAGTGCAACCTCATCAACGCGCCGGCCGGCCGCTACTACATCGAGGTCTTCGGCGCGAAGGATGGCTACGAGGGCATCGTCCTCATCGGCTCCTTCCTCGAGCCGCGGCCCCAGTAGTCTGAAGTGACGGCGCGGCCCTGGGCCGCGCCGATGAGGCCCCGGGTGCTCCGCTTCACGCGGCGCCCGGGGCTTCGCGTTTTCTACGGCGTGGGGCCAGGCAGGATGACGCGCAGGCAGCTGTCCCACGCGTGCACGCCCCGGTACTTCCACTGCATGGGGTAGCCCAGCGACACCTCTTCGAAGCGCACGCCGTCACGCCACAGCGTCGCGGGCATGTGGAGGTGGCCGGTGACGACGACCTCCGCGCGGTAGCGGGTGTGCCAGTCCTCGGTCTGCTTCGTCCCGCACCAGATGGAGAAGCGGGGGATGCGCGGCAGCCGCACGTGCTCGTGGCGCAGCGGGTAGTGGTTGATGAGGACGGTGGCGCAGCCCGGGGGCAGGGCGTCCAGCCGGGCCCGCGTGGCTTCGACGCGCGCGGCGCACCAAGCGGCGCGGCTGGCGTGGGGCTCGGGGTGCAGCAGCACCTCGTCGGTGCACAGCAGGTCATCCTCCCAGGCCCACTCCAGCGCCTTGTCCGCGGGCACATGGTCCGGGCGGAACGTGTAGTCGTAGCCCAGGAACATGGGGACGATGACGCGCTCGGGGCCAGGGCCGGGCCAGCGGGGGTAGGGGTCCTCCGGCGTGAGGGCGCCGTAGCCGCGGCACAGGCTCACCAGCCGCTGGTAGCGCGCCTCACCCTTCAGCTGCGGCTGCTCCGACGGCAGGGTCCACAGCTCGTGGTTGCCGGGCACCCAGATGACCTGCCGGAAGCGCTGGGTGAGGGTGCTCAGCATGAGCTCCATCTCCGACAGCGACTCGCCCACGTCCCCCGCGACGATGAGCCAGTCCTCCGGGTGGGCCGGAAGCGCCTGGAGCGCCAGGCGGTTGTCGTTGTGGCGCAGGTGCAGGTCGCTGATGGCGTAGAGCTTCATGGCGCGTCGAGGGGGGCACCTTAACGCGGGCTTCCCGCGGATGCTGCACCGATACCCAGCATCCGCAGCAGGGCATGCACCTCCAAGGGCGGCGCGGCGCGGTCCATCCAGGTGATGTCCCGCGCCAGGGGCGGCCTCACCGCATGCAGCGCGCAGGCGGTGCGTGGGTGGCGCGCGCGCACCTGCTCCAGCAGGCCCAGCCCGTCCCCGTCCGGGAGCAGATCGCCCGCCACCACCACGGACGGCGCCTCTTCCTTCACCAGCGCGAGGGCTTCCTCCATGCAATGGGCGAAGCGCTTGCCGCCGGGCAAATCCCTCACGAGGCGCCGCAGCGCCGCGAGTGAACGTGGGTCTTCATCCACGAACAAGAAGGTCAGCATGTTCTTCGCGCCAGCAGGGTGAGACCTGTGTGGTTGGCCAAACGCACGAGGTTGCCTACCTACAAGACTACTCAGGAAGTTCTTGGATGCCAACCTCTCAAGTCATATCGACATGGGCGGACCCGCCAGGTTAACGACCCCATGGAAAAGACTCTCGCATCCCGCCTTGGCGGAGCGGCTCGCCTTGCTCGGACCCGCCTGAACCTGACCCAGGCTGACGTGGCGGAGCGCATTGGCATCGCGAGCGAAGTCTATGGCCGGCTCGAGCGCGGCCACATGCTGCCGAGCATCCAGACGTTCCGCAGGTTGTGCACGGTGCTCTCCATCTCCGCGGACGAGGCGCTGGGCCTCAAGCCGGTGCAGGAGGTGAAGTGGGCCGCCGAGCCGCCCAGCGACTACGGCGAGTCCGCCGAGCTGCGGCGGCTCATGCGCCGGGCCAAGCAGCTGGACCGGACGTCCATCCGAATCCTCAGCGTGCTGGCGGCGCAGTTCAAGCCGCGCGGCTGACGCGCCGCTCACCGTCCCGGCTCCAGCTTCGCCAGGCGCTCCCGCAGCTTGCGCGCGGAGGGGAAGCCGTTGAAGAGCACCACCTGCGGGTGGGCCTCCAGCGCCTCTCGCTCCACGGCCTCCCGGGCCAGCGCCCGGTCCACGCCCAGCAGCAGGCCCGCGTCTGGCCGCGAGCGCAGCTCCGTCAGCCGCCGGGCCAGGGGCGCCGCGTGCCACGCGTGGAAGAGCTCCAGCGCGACCTCTCTCCTGGACGCGCGGTGGCGGAAGGTGAGGTCCGGCACGCACAGCCCGGAGGCGCCCACGTGCCTTGGCAGGGGCGTCAGGTCCAGCTCCCACGCGTCATCCGCGAAGCCCTCCGCGAGGGAGGCCACCTCCGGAGGGATGTGACCCAGCGCGGCGGGTAGGGGCGAGCGCAGCGGGTCCTTGTGGCTGAGCATCAGCGTGGCCTGCCGCCGTGAAGGCTCCACGGTGGCGGTCATCTCCCAGCGCTCCAGCACCGGCACGACGGACAGGAAGGTCGCCAACTGCAGGCCATACTTCTTCTGGAGCGCCAGCATCGCTCCGGGGCCCTCCACGTCGAGCGCCCAGTTGTCGTCGTCACGCCACACCTCGGCCACCAGGCGGCAGAACTTGAGCCACCGGAGCACCTTGCGCACGCGCAGCAGGTCCGGCGCCTGGGCGCGCAGGCGGAGGCGCCGCGCGGACATCAGGGGGCCCTGCGCCAGCGCCAGGTTGTAGCGGTCCAGCAGGTCCTGGGCGTCCAGCGCCTCGCCGTCCCAGCCCACCAGCCGGCGGTGGCCGGGCAGGTCCGAGTACAGCGCCTCGCGGGCCTCGGCCAGGGGGATGGGGAGCGTCTGGGCCAGCCGCGCCTCGAAGTCCTCGACGGTGGCGTCGGGCGGCAGGGCGCGCAGGACGTGTCCCGCCGCCTTGATTCGCTCCCAGCGGGCCTCCGTCACGCCGGGCGCGGGCTCGTCGAAGAGGAGCCTGTCCAGCACCAGCTTCACCAGGCCGCGCGCCACCTTGGGTTTGGTGAAGGCGCCGGCCTTCAAGCCCAGCGACTCCTCGATGTCGTCGCGCTGGCCGCCGCGCGAAGCTTCCACCTCCGCGAGCAATTCATGGGCGAAGGTCAGCAGCTCTGTATCATCGCGCTTCACGAAGACGGGGCGGAGCACGCCCTGGCGCACGCGGAAGTTGAGCAGCTCGCGCGTCAGCATCTCAGCCACCCTCCTGATAGGCGCCGTGCTGGCGTCGCCGCTCGCTGATGCTGCTCTCCGCCGTCTGCGCGGAGCACACCTCGTACAGCAGGGCGCGCTTCCCTGGCCGCTTGCGGAGGATGCGCCCCAGCCGCTGCACGTGCTCGCGCACGCTCGCGCTGCCGCTGAGCACCACGCCCACGCGCGCCTCGGGCACGTCCACGCCTTCGTTCAGCACGCGCGAGGTCAGCAGCACCGGCAGCTCCCCGGACGCGAAGGCCGCCAGCAACGCCTTGCGCTCCGGCACCGGCGTGTGGTGCGTCAGCGCGGGCAGCAGGAAGCGGCGCGCCAGCGTGTACACTGTCTCGTTGTCGTCGGTGAACACGAGGACCCGGTCGTCCCGGTGCTCCAGCAGGATGCGCCACAGCACCTCCTGCTTGCCGCTGGACGTGAGGGCAATCCGCCGCTGCTCGCGGTAGGCGCGGTACGCCGCGCGGCCCTCGTCGCTGCGCTGGCTCTGCGCCAGGAAGCGCGCCCACCCGTCCGGCGCGGAGAGCGGCACGGCCAGCCTGCGCACGAAGCCCAGGTACAGCGCGCGCGCCGTGTCGTAGCGCGCCTTCTCGTCGGGCGTCAGGGGGACCTCCACCCGCTTCACCTCATAGGGCGCCAGGTATTCACCCTGCAGCTCCCGGATGTCCGAGCGGTGCACGCGGGGGCCCAGCAGCTCCTCGCAGACGCGCTCGCCGCCATCGGCGCGCTCCAGCGTCGCGGTGAGGCCCAGCCGGTAGGGCGCCAGCGAGCCCTCCGCGATGAAGCGGTAGCTGGGCGCGGGCAGGTGGTGGCACTCGTCGCACACCAGCAGGCCGAAGCGGTTGCCGTGGAACTCCGTCTGCATCGCCGCCGAGTCGTACGTCGTCACCGTCAGCGACTGCCGGTCATTCACGCCGCCGCCCAGCAGGCCCACCGGCACGGAGAAGTGGCGCGCCAGCACGCCCTGCCACTGCGTCATCAAGTCCAGCGTGGGCACCACCACCAGCGTGGGCCGCTTCACGTGGGCGATGGCGAGCACCGCCAGCAGCGTCTTGCCCGCGCCCGTGGGCAGCTCCACCAGGCCGCGTCCACCCGCGCGTGTCCACGCCTCCAGCGCCTGCTGTTGATGCGGAAAGGGTTGGATGGGCGAGGTGAGCGGGAGCTCCAGCGGCTCGAAGCGCTTCGCCTTGTCCTCGTAGGGGATGCCCAGCTCCCGCAGCCGCAGCACCGCGTCGCGGTAGTGCCGCGCGGGCGCGCGGTAGACGCCGGTGCGCCCGTCCTTCTGGAAGAGGGTCCGCAGGCGGGCATCCTCTGGCAGCGTGGGTGCGACCAGGGTGCCGCAGTCGAAGTGGAGCTCGGTGGGCGGCGGCATCGGCGTGAAGGGACCTATCCGGTCATCCAGGGTTTCGCCAGTCCCATCGAAGACGTGGAGGGTAGGCTTGCAGGGGGGCGCTGTTCACGGTACCCAGCGCGCCGCATGCGCTTCATCTCGCTCGTTCCCATGCTGTGTGGCCTGGCGGTCGTGGCCCAGGCCGGTCTCAACCGTCGCTTCGCGGGCCAGTGGGGCCTGATGAGCGCCGTGCTCCTGAACATGGTGGTGGCGACGGCGGCCACCTTCGCCGTGTACCTGGCCGTGCGGACGGTGCCTGGGCTCTGGCCGGAGGCCGCGGCGGGGCAGGGCCGCTTGAGTGGCTTCACGCCCTGGCACCTGGTGCCGGGCCTGTGCGGCGTCATCATCGTGCTGGGCATGCCCTGGGCCATGAGCCGCCTGGGCGCGGTGCAGTCCGCCCTGCTGCTGATGGCGGCGCAGCTCCTCACCAGCCTCGTGTGGGATGCGATGGTGGAGGGCCGCCCCGCGACGTTCCCCCGGGTGCTGGGCTCCGGCCTCGCCTTCATGGGGGCCGCCATCGCCGTCTGGAAGGGCTAGATTGAGCCTCGAGATGCGCCGGGTCCTCATCGTCAGTCCTCATGCGCCTTCGCGCGAGCTGCTGCGGCGCATCCTCGAGGCGCCGGACCTGGCCATCTCCGTCACCGGAGATGCGGACGACGCCTTCTCCTCGCTGACGTCCCGGCCTCCCGCGCTGGTGGTGGTGGACGTGCGCCGCCCGGATGAGGACCACCCGCTCTTCCTGGGCTTGCTCCGCAAGCGTCACCCGACGCTCCCCGTCATCGCGCTCGTCCCTGGCAGGCTGCGCATCTTCGACGGGCGGCACGAGCGGGTGCTCGAAGCCCCCGGTGGCACCGCCGAGTCCCTTCATCAGATGCTCGTCTCGCTTCAGCAGGCCCTGCACGAGCTGCTTGCCCAGGACTCGCTCCGGCTGTGGCGCCCACCTGTCGGGCGCGCCTGAAGGGCTTCGTCGTCGCCTCGACAGTGGACCGGTACGTCGGGACAGCGCGTTCGGCCCGCGAGCGTAGTTTTTTCCGGCCGCCGTCCGGCTCCGCGCCCGCCCCTGGGTGCCATTCCTTCGTAAGTAGCTGAAACAATTCGCATTCCGTGCTCCGGCTGGCACGGCACGGCGAATGCTATGGCGTTGGGCACGGTGCGACGCGGGCCGGCGGATGGGGAAGGTTGGCGGGGGTGGGAAGCTGGTGCGG
>NZ_JABXEO010000116.1:0-19579 GCF_013372585.1 Myxococcus sp. AM010 | reverse complement strand
GGGTGCGCTGTACGTGAAGGGGGTGGAGGTGGCGTGGGGGGAGTACGAGAAGCCGCACGCGCGGCGGACGGTGGCCCTGCCCACGTATCCCTTCCAGCGGCGTCGCCACTGGCACGCCGAGCCCGCGCCCCAGCCGCGCGTGCCGTTGGCCTCGTCGTCCGTGGTCCGCGTGGCCTCTCAGCTCCAGGCCTCGAGCGAGACGGGCAGCGTGGGCGTGGCGGACGTGTACTCCGACTTCGGCCGCTCCTTCGAGCGCTTCAACACGCGCGGCCAGGAGCTGTACCTGCACTGGGCCCCGCTGCGTGAGGTGCCCCAGGGCTTCTCCTGGCTCAAGGTCTTCTACCCGGACCTCTTCCCCGAGGACGACCACGTCCACTTCGAGCGCGTCTACGGCGAGGCCCTGCGCGAGCTGCGCGCCGTCACCTACCGCGCGGTGGACTTCTCCTCCATCCGGCGGGTGCTCGACATCGGCTGCGGCTACGCGTCGGACCTCATCGACCTGGCGAAGAACCACGCGCACCTCAAGCTGGATGGCTACAACATCACCCTCGCGCAGGTGGAGGCGGGCGCCCGCAAGGTGAAGGAGCGCGGACTCCAGGACAGCATCCGCCTCTTCAACCGCGACAGCTCCCGCGACGAGTTCCCGGACCAGTACGAGCTCATCCAGGCGTTCCAGGTCATCCACCACATCGAGGACAAGCGCGGCGTGCTGGACAACATCCAGCGGCACCTGGCCAACGGCGGCCTGCTGGTGGCCTCGGACATCGTCTCCACCGTGGACGAGACGCTCCGCCACGAGGAGTCCGAGGCCCACCTGCTGCCACGCAAGGCGTGGGCGCAGCTCTTCGCCGAGGCGGGCCTGCGCATCATCGGCTGCGTGGACCTGAGCCGCGAAATCAGCAACTTCTTCGATGACCGCGAGTACGACGCGGCCATGGCGCGGCTCAAGCAGAACATCACCGCCGCCGAGAGCGCCTTCATCGTGGGCCCCCACATGCTGGGCAAGCTACTGGGCACGGGGCTGGCGCAGTACCTGGTGCTCACGCTCCAGAAGGAGCCGTTCCTCAGCCGCGACATCCTCCTCTCGATGAACCAGCGCCACCTGGAGGCGCCCCAGGCCTACGCGGACATCGTCGCCCACGCGGACGCCGAGGGGCGCTTCCCGCTCGAGGCTCCGCGCACGGCCAGCGCCACGGCCCCCGGCGCCGCGCGCGCCACCGCGTCCCGGGGCGCGCTGGCGCTGTCGGAGGACCCCGTCCAGGCGAAGCGCCAGCTCCAGGCCTTCCTGGAGGAGCGCATCCGCGAGGTCCTCCAGCTCCCGAAGGAGGACCCCGTGCGCTTCGACTCGACGTTCATCGCGCTGGGCTTCGACTCCTTCACGGGGCTCCAGCTCAAGAAAGTGCTGGAGAAGGGGCTGGGATTGTCGCTGCCCATTGCCCAGCTCTTCGAGGACCTGAGCCTGGAGGCCCACGTCGAGCGGATGCTCGCGGGGCTGAAGCGCTCCGCCCCTGTCGCCGAGCCGCCGCGGGCCGCGGGCGAGCCGCCCCAGGACGTGGACGCCATGTCCGAGGACGAGGTCAACGCCCGCCTTCAGGCCCTGCTCAATCCCTAGTCGTCATCTCTTCACTCCAACGCAACGCCCATCCCTCATGAGCCTGAAAGACCTCCCCATCACCCTCGCCGGCAAGCTGCACGACATCGAAATCGTCCACTTCACCGTGGACCTGGACGAGATGAAGCAGCACATCCCCTCCCAGTTGAAGGTCCGCTCGGTGGGCGGCAAGTCCGTGGTGTCGCTGGTGAACGTGACGCCGCACAACATGGGGCCCCAGTTCCTGCCCCCGCCCCTGCGCCCCACCTACCAGGCGTTCCTCTTCCGCACCCTGCTGGAGGACGCCGAGTACAACGAGGAGAAGCAGGACAAGGGCCTGTACTTCACCGCGGTGCGCTCGCCCAGCTTCATGGCCCGCGCGGGCCTCAAGCTCTTCACCGACATCGTCATCGAGTCCTGCGTCACCACGCGCACCGGCGACCGCGTGGACCTGCGCACTGGTGACCGCTTCGTGCGCTACGAGCTGGATGACCACGCCCCGGTGACGGCCGACCCTGAAATCGAGGACATCGCCAACACGCTGGACCGCGCCTACACCGTCAACGCCGAGGGCGTGGTGCGGCGCGTGGTCATCGAGCGCTACCGCTGGCCGCTCAAGCAGGTGCACTGCAAGGACTTCGAGACCAACTTCTTCAAGTCCGCCGAGCCGCGCGCCTGCTACAAGGTGACGGAGATCATCGACTACATCTGGAAGCCCTTCGAGGTCATCTCGAGGCCCCGGGCGTGAGCGGCCCGCTGCCCTACTCGGGCTCCGAGTACTGGAAGAACTACCTGCTGCGCTGGTATGGCGGAGAGGAGACGCTGCGGCAATGGACGCGGCACGTGCGTGAGAGCACGTACCGCGGACAGCGCGGCTCCCACGCGCTGGACCTCTATCCGGGTGAGCGCCCCGAGCGGCCCGTCATCATCCTGGTGCCGGGCTCGGTGTCCTACGGACGGCTCTTCGCCTACCCGGCGCTGCTGCTGCGCGAGCGGGGCTACAACGTCATCACCTTCGACTTCGAGGGCTGCGGCCTGGACCGCCACGGCCTGGGCGACTACACGCTGGAGGCGCACGTGCGCAACCTGGTGGACGTCATCCAGCGCGCCCGCCAGGAGTTCCGCGGCCCCGTCGTCACCTTCGGGCTGAGCTTCGGGGGCATGACGTCCTATCTCGCCGCCGAGCGCACGCCGGTGGACGCCATGGCCTGGTACGCCTGCGTGGACCCGAGCGACCGCGAGTTCATCCAGACGGAGTTCAGCCCCGGCAAGGCCATGCCGCTGGTGGTGAGCGCCTTCCGGGGGCTGGCGAAGCTCCTGCCGAAGGTGCGCGTGCCGGTGAAGGCCTTCCTCCAGTACTCGCGCCTGTCGGACTCCGTCGAGTTCAACGAAGCCTACGGGAGGGACCCGCTGGTGGGCGGAAGCTGCACGCTGAGGGCCATGGTCAGCGTGATGTCCGACTACCGGAAGAGCGTCCCCTTCGGCGACGTGCGCTACCCGTTCCTCGTCATGCATGACCAGAACGACCGGATGTTCCCCATGAAGTACAGCCGCAAGACGTACGAGCAGCTCGGCGACATCCCCAAGGCCTATGTGGAGCTGTCGGGGCAGGGCCACTGGCCCACCACCCCCGAGGGCATGAAGGCGCTCGTCGCGCCGCTCGACACCTTCCTTCAGGGGCTGCCCCTGGGGGCACGGGCCGCTGGCGCCTGACGTCCACGCAAGCAGCCGGGCGATGCGCGCGCCCGGCCGCGCGGCGTGGACGGGGCTCAGTCCAGCACGAGGACGCGGGGGCCGGGCCCGGGGGCGAACAGCTCCCGCACCAGCTCCGCGCGATTCTCGCGGACGACGCGCTGGTTGATGGAGCCCTTGTCCGTCAGCTCGTGCGTGTCGAACGACGGCGGCTCCGCCACGAGCAGCAGCCGGCGGATGGCCTGGGAGGAGCCGGGGAAGGCGCGGTTGTGGCCCTCGAACGCCTCGCGCAGGCGGGCCAGCACGTCCTGGCGCGCGTGCGGCGGCACGTCGTCCGGGGCGGGCCCGAGCAGGGCGGTGATGGCGCTGGGGTTGAGCCAGGCCAGGACGCCGACGGCCTCCTCGCCCAGGCCGCAGACGACGCAGTCGGAGAGCAGCGGCGCGGCGGTGCTCAGCACCTGCTGGCGCAGCGCGCTGGCGGCCACGCTCGTGCCGGTGTTGAGCTTGAAGTCCTCGGCCAGCCGGCCCGCGAAGACGAGCCCCGCCTCGGGGCGCGCCGGGTCCAGGAAGCGCACCGCGTCCCCCAGCTCGTAGAAGCCCTCCTCGTCGAAGCCCTGCCTCCCCGTCGGTTCGAGGTCATGGCCCGGCGTCACCGTGGGCCCGCGCACGCGCAGGGCGTAGCGGTCATCGGTGGGCACCAGCTTGAGCTGGACGCCCGGCAGGGGCAGCCCCACCAGCCCCGTCTCGTCGGTGGTCCAGTGCACCTGGGTGATGCACTGGGTCTCCGTGGCGCCATAGATGGTGGTGAAGGGGATGCGGTGGCCCACCGTCCGCACGGCGAGCGTTTGCAGCTCGTGCGCGACGGGCGCGGGCAGCGCGGCGCCTCCGTAGGCCATCGTCTCCATGCGGCGGAAGAAGGCGTGGCACAGCGCCTCGTCCGTGCGCAGGGCGTCCACCAGCATGCGGAAGGCGACCGGGACGGAGGAGAACTCCGTGGGCGACACGCTCTTGATGTTGGCGATGGTGCGCTCGAAGAGCCCGGGCATCGGGCGGCCCTCATCCAGGTACACGGTGGCCCCGCGCAGGAGGTTGTGGTTGAAGCCGATGTTGCCGCCGCCCACGTGGCTCCAGGGCATCCAGTCGAGGATGACGGGCGCGGGCCGGTCCGAGGCGGGCATCTCCAGCGCGGCCCAGCTCGCGAGCTGGTGGCACATCATCCCCTGCGTCTGCGCCACGCAGCGGGGGCGCGCGGTGGAGCCCGAGGTGAACATCCACTTGGCCACCGTGTCGTGGCGGATGCGCTCGATGGAGTCGTCCACCTCCGGTGTCGGCGCGGTGTCCAGCCAGGCGGACAGCGGCGAGTGCCGGGGCACGGCCGGGGTGCCCGTGGCGGTGACGACCTCCACGCCGGTGAGGTCCAGGGCTTGAAGGGCGCGGGCGAAGCGGTCCGCGTCGTCGGTGTAGATGACGGCGGGCCGGCACACGGCGAAGGCATGGCGCAGCTTGCCGTGGTCCGTGCTCCACAGCGAGAAGGGCACGCTGATGGGCGCGACGGGGACGCGCGCCATCATGGCTCCGAGCATCACCACGGCGAACTCGATGGAGCCGCCGGAGAGAATCATCACCGAGCGCCCCTCGGGCAGCGCGCGGGACAGCAGGGCCTGGGCGACGGCGCGCGCGCGTCGGTGGACGTCCGCGTACGTCGCCTGGCGCCAGGCGCCGTCCGGCGCGCGCTGGGCCAGGAAGACGCGCTCGGGGTGGGCGCGGGCCTGGCGCGCGAGGACATGCACGATGCTGCGCTCGACGTCCTCGTAGACATAGCCGCTCTCCACGCGCAGCGAGCCATCCGGGCGGGACTGGACGCGCACGTTGGGGCCGCGCATGGCGAGGGGACGGTAGGGGGCGTTGGTAGTCATGTCGGGCTCCTGGTGGCTCTCAGCGACCCTTGAAGTGGGCGGGGCGCTTCTCCAGGAAGGCGCGGGGGCCCTCCACGGCGTCCTCGGTCTGGTAGATGGGCTCGGCGAGCTCCAGCTCTCGTCGCAGCGCGTCCTGGAGCGGCAGCCCCTGGCACTCGCGCACGGCGCGGCGGATGAGGCGCACGGCCACCGGGCCGTTGGCGGCGATCTGCTCGGCGAGCTGGAAGGCGGTGGGGAGCAGCTCCTCGCGCGACACGACGCGGTTGAGGAAGCCGAGCGAGAAGGCCTGGGACGCGGGGATGAGCGCGCCGGTGAGCAGCATCTCCATCGCGTGGGCCTGGGGAAGCTGCCGGGGCAGGCGCACCGTGGAGCCGCCCGCGGGGAACAGGCCCCACTTCACCTCCTGGAGACCGAAGAGGGCCTCGTGGCAGGCCACGCGCAGGTCCGTGGCCTGTGCCAGCTCCATGCCTCCGGCCACGGCGTGGCCGTTGATGGCGGCGATGACGGGCTTCTCGCAGTCGAAGTCGCGCAGGATGGCCTTCCAGCCGAAGCTCCGGTCCGCCACCAGCGCCTCCTCATAGCGGTCCTGCGGCTTGCGCGCCCCGGACAGGAGCGGAATGGTCTTCACCAGGTCCGCGCCCGCGCAGAAGGCCTTGTCGCCCGCGCCGGTGACGATGGCCACGCGAAGCGCCTCGTCGCGGCGCAGCCGCTCCCACGCCTCGGCCAGCTCGTACGCCATCTGCGCGTCCAGGGCGTTGCGCGCCTCCGGACGGTCCAGGGTGATGAGCGCCACATGGCCTTGCACGTCGAAGCGGACTGTCGCCATTCAGAGTTCCTTGCGCGGAAGAGACGCCCCGAAGGCTAGCTTCTCTCGGGGTGAAGTTGCGTGTCGTGAGCACGTATCTCGGAGTCATGCGCGGCGCCGGGCTGTCCTGGCGTCGTGGCGTGACACGTCTGTCTATCGCCTGACGGGCCGGGTCGCCCATGACTCTTGCGATGCATCTCCCGGGTCCGGCGCCCTGTCGGACCGAACGGGGCGCTTCCTTCATATCAGGTCAGGGTTCACCAGCACGACGTCCAGCAGCTCCACCAGGTCCGCATGCAGTCTCTCCGCGGTGGCTGGTTCGAACAGGTCGGTGTTGAACTCCAACGTTCCGGAGAAGCCGTCCGGTGTCTCCGTCAGCGCCAGGGTGAGCTCGTAGGTGACGGAGCCACGGTTGACAGGCACCGGTGTCACGGTGAGGCCCGGCAGCGCCAGCGGCGCGGTGGGCGTGTTCTGCAGGACGAACATCGCCTGGAACACCGGGGTTCGGTTCGCTGGCGGCTCGATTCCAAGCGACGCCACCACCTGGTCGACGGGGACTTCCTGATGGGCATACGCCGCCAGGGTCTCCTCACGCACCCGTCGGAGCAGCTCGCGGAAGCTCGGCTCCCCGCGCAGGTTGACGCGCAGGCACAGCCCGTTGACGAACATCCCGATGAGCGGCTCCAGCTCCGGCTGGAGGCGGTTGGCGATGGGCGAGCCAATGACAACCTCCTCTTGTCCTGAACGTCGGGCCAGCACTGCGCCGAAGGCCGCCAGCAGCGCCATGAAGGGCGTCACCTGCTCGCGGCGACAGAGCGCGTGCAGCGCCCGGCTGCGCGCTCCACCCAGGTCGATGGGCTGGCGGAGGCCGTTGAACGTCCGAGTCGCCGGCCGAGGCCGGTCCGTGGGGAGGTTCAGCAGCGTGGGTGCCCCCTTGAGCGCGTTGCGCCAGAAGCCCATCCGCTCCCGCAGCTCCTCTCCGGACAGCCAGTCGCGCTGCCACGCCGCGTAGTCAGGGTACTGGATGTCCAGCGGCGGCAGCCCTGCAGCTCCACCCGTGACGCTGGCCGTGTAGAGCCGGCTCAGCTCGCGCGCGAGGACGCCCAGGGACCAGCCATCCGACGCGATGTGGTGCATGCAGAAGAACAACACATGTTCCTCGTCCTCCAGCCGCAGCAGTGACGCGTGCAACAGGGGCCCTCGTGTCAAATCGAATGGGCGCAGCGCGGACGTCAGCATGTCGCGCATGGCCTCCGCCTCGCGGTCCTCCCTCCCGCGCAGGTCCACCTCCCGGAGCTGGAAAGGGGGCGGCGGCTGGATGCGCTGCACCGGCACGCCGTCCTCCTCGGAGTAGGTGACGCGCAGCGCCTCGTGCCGGGCGATGAGGCCCTGAATCGCCGCCTCGACATGGCGTGGCTCCAGCGGGCCGACCAGCCGGAACGCGCGGGGGATGTTGTAGGCGCTGGACTCAGGCGCCCGCTGGAAGAAGCGCCAGAGACGCTCCTGGGCGAAGGACACTTGCATCGCCCCGTCACGCGGCACCCTGCGAAGAGGCGGCACCGGACGCGCGAGGGCCACCGCTGGCTCCGCGCCGGAGAGGTGCTTCGCCAGCTGGGCGACCGTGGGCTCCGCGAACAACGTCCGCAAAGAGAGCTCCACGCCGAGCTCGGCGCGGACCCGTGAGACGACCTGGGTGGCGAGGAGCGAATGACCGCCAAGGTGGAAGAAGTTGTCATGGATGCCCACGCGCTCCATCTCCAGGAGCGCGCCCCACAGCCGGCAGAGCACCTCTTCCGTGAAGGTCCGCGGAGGCTGGTAGCTGGAGGCGTCCCCCTGGGCCGGCTCGGGCGTGGGCAGGGCGCGCCGGTCCACCTTGCCGTTGTGGGTCAGCGGCAGCGCGGGCAGCAAGGTGAAGGACGCGGGCACCATGTGCTCCGGCAGCCGCGCTCGCAGCCAGCCGCGCAGCGAGGCCTGGGCGGGGGCCTGCTCGCGGGCGACGTAATAGGCCGCCAGCTTGCGGTCCCCACCAGCCTGCAGCGCCACCACCGTGCAGTCCTTCACCGCAGGGTGTTGACGCAGTTGCTCCTCGATTTCCCCCAGCTCGACGCGGAAGCCACGGATCTTCACCTGCAGGTCCACGCGGCCCAGATACTCGATGCGGCCGTCGGGCAGGTGGCGGCCCAGGTCTCCCGTCTTGTAGAGGCGGGCGCCGGGCTGCGTGCTGAAGGGGTCGGGGACGAAGCTCCTCGCGGTGAGCTCCGGTCGGTTGAAGTAGCCACGCCCCAGGCGCTCGCCACCGATGTAGAGCTCGCCGGGGACGCCGATGGGCACCGGCTGCAGGTGCTTGTCCAGCAGGTAGACGGGGCCGTTCGTGATGGCGCGGCCGATGGGCACGGGGTGGCCGAGCGGCGGCGGCGCGTCGATGGGCTCGAAGGTGGAGAAGACCGTGCACTCGGTGGGGCCGTAGCCGTTGAGCAGCCGGCGGGGCGGGCCGTGCCGGAGCACCTCGCGCAGCGCCAGCGGGTCCGCGGCCTCACCGCCGAAGACGAGCGTGTGGACGTGGCGGAAGACGTCCGGCACCTGACGCGCCAGAAGGTGGAGCACGGCGGTGGTGACGAACATGAGGGTGATGGCCTCGGCATGGACCTGGGCGGCGAGCTCGTGGGGCTCACGGGCCGGGTCGGCGGTGATGCCGACGAGGTGCGCGCCGTGGAACAGCGCGCCCCAGATTTCGAACGTGCTCGGGTCGAAGGATGCATTGGAGGCCTGGGCGACGCGGTCCTCCGGGGTGAAGTGGACGAAGTCGGAGTTCAACAGCAGGGCCGCGACGCCCCGATGGAGGATGGCGCTGCCCTTGGGCCTGCCCGTGGAGCCCGACGTGTAGATGACGTACGCGGTGTTGTCGGCGCTGGCGACAGGGGGGAGCGGCAGGGCGGAGTGGCGGGAGATGGCGTCCCCATCCGCGTCGATGCGGACAACAGGGCCCTGGAACGCTGGCAGGTGTTGGCGCCGGGCGTCGTGGACGAGCAGGAGCCCGACGCGCGAATCCTCGAGCATGAACGCCAGCCGCTCGGCGGGGTACGACGCCTCCAGCGGCAGGTAGGCGCCCCCTGCCTTGAGGATGCCGAGCATGCTGACGATGAGGTCCACGGAGCGCTCAACGCACAGTCCGACGAGGACCTCGGGGCCTACGCCAAGCGCGCGCAGGTGGTGGGCGAGCTGGTTGGAGCGCGCGTCCAGCTGCTGATAGGTGAGGGCGTGCGCGCCGTAGGACACCGCGACGGCGTCCGGCGTCCGAGCGGCCTGACGTGAGAAGAGCTCGTGGACGCAGAGGTCGCGAGGGAAGTCTGCGGAAGGCGCGTTCCACTCGCGCAGCACCCGCTGTCGCTCGGCGGGCGTGAGCAGGGGAAGCTCGGAGAGGCGCTGGAGCGGATTGGAGGCAGCGGCCCCGAGCAGCACCTGGAGGTGCCCGGCCATGCGCTCGATGCGCGCGTCATCGAAGAGGTCCGTGTCGTACTCGAAGCTGGCGCGGAGGCCCTCGGGAGTCCTCGCCATGTAGAGGATGAGGTCGCACTTCGCCGTCCCGGTGTTCACCTCCCACGACTCCGCCGTGGCGGCGAGCTGGAGCGCGGCGGATGAAGTCGCCTCCAGCGTGGGCGCGTTCTGCAGGACGAACATCACCTGGAAGAGCTGTGCATGGCGGAGGGTGCGCTCGGGTTGAAGGGCCTCGACCAGCTTCTCGAAGGGGAGCTCCTGATGCGCGAACGCGCCGAGCGTCACCTCGCGCACGCGGGCCAGGAGGTCCACGAAGCGTGGGTTGCCCGACAGGTCATTGCGCAGGACGAGCGTGTTGACGAAGAAGCCGATGAGGCCCTCCACCTCCGGCCGGATGCGACCGGAGATGGGGGAGCCGAGCACCAGGTCCTCCTGCCCGGAGTAGCGGTGGAGGAGGGCGCTGAAGCCCGCCATGAGCGTCATGAACAGCGTCGTGCGCTCCCCGCGGCAGAGCGCGTCGATGGCCAGCGTCGTCTCCCCAGCCAGGTGGAAGGTCCGCCGGGTGCCCTTGAACCGCTGGACCTGTGGCCGTGGACGGTCGGTGGGGAGCGCGAGGAGCGTCGGGGCTCCGGCGAGCCGCTTGCGCCAGTAGGGGAGGAGCCGCTCCTGGCTCGGTCCTGGCATCCACTCCCGCTGCCAGGTGGCGAAGTCGACATAGCGGATGGGCAGCTCGGCGAGCGACGAAGGACGACCGGCCGCGAAGTCCGCATAGAGCGTCCTGAGCTCGCGCATGAGGACGCCCACGGACCAGCCATCGGACACGATGTGATGGACCAGGAGGAGGAGGTGGTGGTCCTGTTCTCCGACCCGGAGCAGCGTGCCGTGGATGAGGGGCCCGGCGAGGAGGTCCACGGGCCTTTGCGCCTGCTCGGTGGTGATGCGCGAGACCTCCGCGTCGCGGGCTTCGGTGGGGAGGTGGCGAAGGTCGATGCGCGACAGGGGGAACTCGCGCGGCGGCGCGATGCGCGCGACAGGCGCTGATTCGCCGGCGGCGAAGGTCGCTCGGAGCGCCTCGTGACGGCGGAGCACTTCATCGAGCGCACGCTGGAGCACGCCGACGTCGAGCGGCGAGGTGATGCGGTAGAAGACGGGGATGTTGTAGGTGGCCGTCCCGGGATGGAGCTGCTCCATGAACCAGAGGCGCTCTTGCGCGAAGGAGAGCGGGACGTCGCCGCCATGAGTGCCGGGACGCAGGGCGAGCTCCTGCTCTGGAGCCGTGGCTCCCCGCGCGGCCTCGACGGCCTCCGCCAGCTCCGCGATGGTGGGGGCATCGAAGATGCTGGGCAGCGGGAACCGGAGGTGAAAGACCTCGTTGAGCCGTGAGACGAGCTGCGTGGCGATGAGGGAGTGGCCGCCGAGCTGGAAGAAGTCGTCGTGGATGCCCACTGGCTCGACCTCCAACAGCGCGCTCCAGAGCTCGCAGAGGACCTCCTCCGTCGAAGTGCGCGGGGGCTGGTGGCTGGCATTCGGGGTGGCGAGCGTCATCGGAAGGTCCTTCACGATTGGGTAGGAGGGCACGGGCTTACTTGTGCAGCGCGGCGGTGGCGCCATCGGCGGAGACGACGTGGATGCGCCGCGGGCGCTCCGCGAGCCGCAGGAGGCGGGAGAGCGCTTCCGTCAGGTGCTCCCTGGGACGGCTCTCGTCGGCCATGGTGAGGACCATCTCGTAGTCGTCTCCCTCCGCGCCGGTGACGACCTGCGTGCGCGCGCTGAGCACGCCGGGGAGCGTGGTGGCCACGCGGCGCACGGAGGCCATGCAGATCTTCTCGCTGCCTCGCACGAGGAAGTCGGACCGCCGTCCCTGGAAGTACAGATAGCCGTCCGCGTCGATGTCGAAGATGTCGCCCGTGGCCAGCAGGAGGGGGCCGCGCCACGCGTGACGCTTCTCGCCTTCCACCAGGCCGATGCGCCGCTTCATCAGCGTGTCCGAGGACACCAGCAGCTCCTGCTGGCTGCCGGGGCCGCAAGGGGCGAGCGACACCTGCGTCCCCGGGAGGGGCAGGCCCACGGAGGCGAAGCGGTGGGACGGCTCGGCGTGGGCCGCCAGCGTCGCGACCCGTGGGCCCGCCTCTGACAGGCCATAGGTGAGGTACAGCTCCCCTCGCGGACGCTGGCGCAGGAGCTGCGCCACGTGCTCGGGGGAGAGGACATCGCCTCCGACACCCAGCGACCGCAAGCCCTCCGGGAAGCCGCCGCCCTGCTGGAGCAGCGCGCGCACCAGCAGCGGCGTCAGGGCGGACACGGTGATGCCTTGCGCGTTCAGCACGCGCAGGTACGCGGCGGGCTGGAAGGGCGGCCCGCTGATGACCAGGTCGGCACCCCGGAGCAGCGAGGCGAAGGCCTGCGCCACCAGCGAGTACGAGTAGTAGAGCGGCAGGTTCACCAGCACGGTGTCGTTGGGGCGCAGGCCCACGGCGTCCGCGTGACGGCTCGCGTTCCGGAAGAGCGCATCGAGGTCGAACACGCAGCCGCTGGCGAAGCCCGAGGTGCCCGACGTGAGCAGCACCATCTCCCCGGGCCGCGCGGTTGGCGGCTGCGCCTCGGAGAACAGGGCCACCTCGGCTCCGCCCAGGGTGAAGCGGTCCACGTCCTGGGCCAGGGGCGCGGGGCGGCGCATGGTGACCTGCGCACGGGCCGGGAGGGACTCCACGAGGGCTTGCTGCCGTGCGGCGGGCGCCGAAGGGGAGACCAGCGCGGGGACGCCTCGCGCGGCGAGGACGGCGAAGGTCTGTGCCAGCAGCTCCGCTCCGTTTGGCAGGGCCAGCAGGACGACGTCTCCCGGTCGCAGCCCGCGAGCCCGCCACTCGGCCGCGAGCTGCGCCACGGGCTGGACCGGCTGAGGGGTGGTGAGGTCCCGGACGCGGCCCAGGAACGCCTGGATGGATGAGAAGGGAAGGCCCGCGAGGTCCGTGGCGAGCTCAGTCATGGGGGCGAGGCTCGGACTGAAGGATTTTCACCAGGCGCGCCGGGTCCACCGCGGGGCCTTCGCCACGCGAGAGCACCCCGCACGCGGCCCGGGGCGCGCCGCCGGGCACGGAGGCCGTGGCCGCGATGAGCGCGTAGTCGACGACGCCTCGCGAGAGCCAGGCCGCGGCGAGCGCCAGGGCGATGCCGGCACCGTCCGTCACGGGAAGCGTCAACGCGAGCGTCGGACCGCGGAGCCCATGGACGATGCAGGCGAGGCCCGCCGGCGCGCTGGGCGTGGCGGCGGGGAACCGGATGGGCGAGGCGAACCCGCGCAGCGCTTCGCTCGCGGCTTGCGTCATGGCTTCGAGCGGTGCCTCGGGACCGACCTGGATGAGCGCGCACCGGTCCACCGCGGACCGGAAGCCCTCACCCAGTGGCTCGGTGGCTTCGCCAATGACGCACACCAGGGCCCAGGCCATCGGGTCGGCGTAGCGCACGGAGGTCCTCACCCGTGCCGCGTATGGGTTTGCACCATCGCTCCGCGTCGCGGCGCTGCCACGGAGCACGATGGACGCGCTCGCGAGAGATGTCACGGTCATCGTGGGGCCTCGAAGACGAGCGCGGTGTCGAAGCCTCCGAATCCGAGCGTGAGGCTCAGCCCGAGCCGCTCCTCATGTCGCACCGGCCGGCCCACGGGGAGCGGGCAGGGGAAGTCGCTCTCGGGCTGCTCCAGGCCGGCGATGGGCGGCACCACGCCCTCGCGCAGCGCGAGGATGAGGGCAATCGCCTCCATGGCGCCGGTGGCGCCCAGGGTGTGGCCGAACGCGCCCTTCGTCGCGAAGACGAGCGGGGACGGCCCCGCGCCGAAGAGGGCCCGGAGGGCTTCGGCCTCCGCGCGGTCGTTGGCGGGCGTGGCCGAGCCGTGCGCGTTGACGACGCCGATGTCCACGGGGGCCACCCCTGCATCCGAGAGGGCGCGCTCCATCGCCAGCCGCGCGCCCGTGGCGGCCGGGTCTGGAGACGTCATGCTCGCCGCGTCGTTGGCCGAGCCTGCTCCCCGGAAGACGGCGAGCAGCGGTGCCTCGCGGTCCCGCGCATGCTTCATGGACTCCAGCACGAGGCATCCGGCGCCCTCGCCCAGCAGCATGCCGTCATGCCGTGCATCGAAGGCCCGTGGCCGCGTCGGCGACATGGTGGAGAGCGCCGAGTGCGCCAGCCGCTTGCTCGGCGTGAGGACATCCACGCCGGCGCAGACGCACACCTCCGCGGCGCCGGACCGGATGAGCTCCGCGCCCACCAGGATGGCGTCGGAGCCCGAAGAGCACGCCGTGGAGAGGCTGACCGGCGCCTCGCGCGCGCCCACTTCACGGGCCACCTCGTCCGCCCAGGCGTGGAGCGGCAGCTCCCGTTCACGCGCATCGTCGAGCCACGCGCCCAGGCTCGTGCCCAGCACGAAGCGCGTGTCCGCGCCGCCCGCGACCAGCCCCGCCTCCGCCAGTGCGCGGCCGAGCGTCATCACCGCCAGGCGCCGCAGCCGGAAGGCGGGACCTTCACCGTTTGAAGGAGTGACCGCGGCCAGGGCGTTGCGCAGACGGTGCGGGGAGGCCACCTCGACGAAGCCCTGCTCGCCAGCCAGCAGCCGCCGCCACACGGCGTCGAGCCCGTGTCCGAGGGCCGTGCTCCATGCGGCCCCTGTCACCGCGACGGGCGCTACCATAGCGGCGAGCCCAGCTCCGAGACCTTGGCGCGGATGAGGCTGGCGCGGAACGCCGCCACCCGGCGGGTGCCCACCATCGCCTTGCCCGAGTAGACGAAGAGCCCTCCGGCCAGGCGGTTCACCTGAACGCGCAGCAGCACCTGGTCCCCCGGGACGACGACCTGGAGGAACCGGCTCTCCGCCGAGCCAATCAATGTCAACTCGTCCTCGGCCAGCGGCGAGGTGCTCATCTGGTAGAGGATGATGCCGGCCTGCGCGAAGGCCTGGATGAGGTTGCTGCCGGGATAGATGGCGCGCTCGGGAAAGTGCCCGGCGATGCAGTCCAGGTTCCCTGAGATGGAGATGAGGGCGTCGAGGAACTTCCCGGGCTCGTGGTCGACGATGCGGTCCAGGAGAATCATCGGGTGCCGGTGGCGGAGCCACTGGCGCAGGGCGGTGAAGCCCAGGGGCTTGGGCTGACGCTCCGTCGGGTTCAGGGGGAGGGTGACCGCTTGAGCGCGGCGCTGAGTGTCAATGGAATGCATGTGGGTTCTCCGCTCTCTCGGTTGACGACAGCCATGTCCAGACTTCCAGCGGCGAGCAGCACCGGCTCGGGCGCGGAGCCCTCGCGGTAGACTGTCACGCCCAGCTTGAGGCTCGCGGGGCCCACGTGCTCCAGGCGGGCATCCAGCCGCAGCCAGTCCTGGAAGCGCGCGGCGGCGCGATAGCTGAGGCGCAGCTCCCGCACGCGCAGGTCCAGCCCCTGTACTTCGAGCGCCCCGAGCCCCGCCCCACTGCGCTCCAGCTCCTCCAGCGCCGCCGTCTCCAGCAGCGAGGCATAGCGAGAGAAGTGGACGACTCCCGATGCATCGGTGTCGACGTGCTCCACCCGGTGTCTCCACGGCGGAGCGGGATGGGCGCCGCTCATCGCCCCGCCTCCACGAACCTCCGGGTGCCCTCTTGGATGCGCTCGACGATGCGCCGCAGGTCGTCCTCGCCCGCGATGAGCGGCGGCGCGATGCGCATGGCGGGGAACAGGTAGCGCAGCCCGTGAGAGCGCTTGCCCGCGCCGGCCATGAACTCCACGAAGACGCCAGCCTCGAGGAGCCGGTGGCGCAGACGGGCGAGGCTGCCCGCGGCGCGCTCGGTCAGCTCGATGCCGTTCATGTAGCCCAGGCCGCGGACCTCCAGGAACAGCTCCGGGAAGGCCTCCACCACGTCGCGACGCAGGCGCTCGCGCAGCTCCGTGCCCAGCGCTCCGGCTCGTTCGACGAGGCGCTCCTCCGAGACGTACCGGAGCCCCGCGCGCATGAGCGCGCAGGTGAGGGGCCGCAGGTCCGACGTGGAGACCGCGCCGCTGGAGCGCACGGACAGCTCACGCCGCGCGATGACCATGGACGTGGAGACCGCGCCCATGCCCAGGCTCTTGCCGATGACGGTGATATCGGTGGGGATGGGCCCCTTCTCGTCCGTCATGGCGAAGCAGCGGCCCGTCTTCGCGAAGGTGAGCACCTCATCCGCCACCAGGAGCACGTCGTGCTCACGGCACAGGCTGGCGAGGCGCCGCAGGTAGCCCGGGGGTGGGACGATGATTCCGGCATCGCCTTGAATCGGCTCGACGAAGACCGCCGACAGCTTCGAGCCCTGCTCGGCGAAGAAGCGCTCCAGCGGCTCCCGCTCGCCGAAGGGAAGGAACGCCACGTCCAGGCCGAAGGGGGGCTCGGAGGCCGGAGGGGGCAAGCCCAGGCGGTAGTGCCGGCGGTTGAGCAGGGGCACCAGGCCGCCCGTCCAGCCATGCCAGGCGCCCTCGAAGGCGAGCACCGTCCGCTGTGCCTCTCGGCCTGCCTTCACCGTCAGCCGCCGCCGGTCGAACCCGGACTCCAGCACCAGCCGCAGCGCGAGCTCCAGGCCCTCGGAGCCGGAGTTCCGGCCGCTCGCGTGGTAGGCGCTGCCCGGGAAGCGGTCCGCCCAGCGGCCACCCGGGCCGAACAGCTCCTCCAGCAGCAGGGTCCGCTCCAGAGAGCCCAGCTCATCGGTGACGTAGCCGCGCTCCAGGCCGTCCCGGAACGCCGGCGCGAGACAGGGGTGGCCCGCGCCCAGACAGGCGCTGGCGTAGCCGCCGCTCGCGTCCAGCACCTCCAGCACCCGGCCGGCGCTCTCGCCTTCCAGGGGAACCAGGTGCTGGACGAGCCCCCGCGCCTGGACGCAGGCGAAGGGCAGACGCCCGCCGCCATAGTGGTCCATCTGCAGGGCCTGGCCGGCGCGCAGCCGGTCCACGTCCGCCGCCTCCAGGCTGCCTCCGGGCGCGGGCACCTTCACCACGCGCCTCCCTGGGCGGCCGTCTTCAGGCCCACGATGAGCGAGGCGATTTGATTCACCGTCCGGAAGTTGTCCGAGTTGAAGTCCTCGTCGGAGATGCGGACGTTGAACTCGTCCTCGCAGATGACGCGCAGCTCGAGGAAGCCCACCGAGTCCAGGCCGATGACGGACTGCAGCCCGTCGTCCACGCCAATCTGCTCCGGGGGGAGCTCCACGAACAGGTTGTTGATGAGGATCTTCTTGAGGCTCTCCGTCAGCGCTTCATGCATGGCTGGCATTCCTTTCCAAAGTGAGCACGAGCTTTCCGATGTTGCGGTTGGCTTCCATCTCCCCGAGCGCCGTCTCCGCGTCCTCCAGCGGGTAGCGTGCGTGGATGACGGGGCGCAGCCCGCCCTGGGCGAGCACCTCCATCCATCGCTGGCGGAAGCGCGCGTTCACCTCGCGCTTCTCCCGCATGGGCCTCAGTCGCAGCGAGGAGCCCTTGAGCTGCAAGCGGCGCTGGACGATGCGCAGCAGGTCCACCTGCGCCGACATGCCGTCCAGCAGCCCCACCATCACGAGGCAGCCCTCGTGGCCCAACACCGCCAGGTTGCGCTCCAGGTAGGCGCCACCGACGAAGTCCATCACCAGCGGCACGCCCTCGCCGCGCGTCAGTTGAAGCACCTCGTGGACGAAGTCCTGCTCGCGGTAGTCGAAGACCGCGTCGGCCCCCAGCGCGCGCAGGGCGTCCACCTTCCTGCGTGAGCCCACCGTGCAGTAGGTGGTGGCGCCCACATGCCGGGCCATCTGCACCATGGTGGTGCCGATGCTGCTGGCCGCCGCGTGGATGAGGACCGCCTGGCCTGGCTTCAGGTCGCCGAGCGTGAAGAGCGTCTCGTTGGCGGTGAGGCAGGACTCCGCGGTGGCCGCCGCCTCCGCGAAGTCGAAGCCCGCAGGGACGGGGAGGGCCATGCCCTGGTCCAGCAGGCAGTACTCGGCCAGCCCGCCGCCCTCCACCACTCCGAAGACGGGCTGCCCCCGGGTGAAGCCCTTCACCTCCTCGCCCCAGGCTTCAACGGTGCCAGCCACCTCCACGCCGGGGATGGGGGATTGGCCTTCGGGGACGTGGTACTCGCCCTGCCGCTGGAGCAGGTCCGCGCGGTTGAGCGCCGTGGCATGCACCTTCACCAGCAGCGCCTCCCGCGTGGGCACGGGCCTGGGGACGTCGCGCAGCTTCACCACCTCCGGTCCCCCGGAGCCTTCGAAGACGACGGCGCGCATGGCGTCAGTACCTCGCCCTTTCCTCGACGGCCCGCTCGCGGGTGGGCACCAGGAAGCTGCGCTCGAAGGAGAGGAAGGCCTCGCCCTTCGACGTGAGGCCCACCGTCTCGCAGGTGATGATTCCTTCTCCAGGACGGCGGGTGGACAGGCGCCTGGCGAGGATTCGGCTCTCCGCGTAGAGCGTGTCGCCCGCGAAGACGGGATGCGTGAGGCGGATCTTGTCCCAGCCCAGGTTGGCGGTGGCCCGGCCGCTGGTGCTGCGCACGCTCATGCCGCAGACGATGCTGAACGTCACCAGGCTGGAGATGAGCGGCCGGCCCCACACCGTCTGCTCGCAGTACGCCGCGTCCAGGTGCAGCGGCGACGGGTTCATGCTCAGCGTGTTCATCAGGACGTTGTCGGCCTCCGTCACCGTCCTGCCGGGGCGGTGCTCGAACACGTCCCCCACGGTGAAGTCCTCGTAGTGGAAGCCGAGGACCTCCCGGTACCGCTGCGGTCCAAGCTGCTTGTAGCCAGTGATGCTGGTGCCCTCCATGGTGCGTGTCCTCGTGGTCCGAAGGTGGGGACCGGTCAGAAGTGGGAGAGGATGTCCTTGACGTCGCCGCAGAAGGTGCGGACCTGCTGCTCCGTCATGTCCGCGCGCATCATCACGCGCACGCCCGCCTCGCCTCGGGCGACGACGGGGAAGAACACCGCCGAGCAGTAGTAGCCCCGCTGGTACAGCTCGGAGGACAGCCGGATGGCGCGCTCCTCCTCGCCCACCTGGATGAGGCGGATGGGCATGCCGTTCCCCGCGTGCGGCGAAGGGAACTGGCTGTCGAAGAGCTGGATGTTGCGCTGCAGCTGGTCCTGGAGCTGGCGCAGCTCCGGCGACCGGTGCAGCTCGATGCTGGCCAGCGACGCACCCACCGAGGGCGTCTGGAGATTCTGCGACCAGGCCAGCGGCCCCGCGTTCCGGTAGAGGAAGTCGAAGCTCTGCTCGCTGCCCAGCATGGCGATGCCACCCGAGCTGCCGAACGCCTTGGCCAGCGAGGCGACAATCATTGTCAGCGGGTTCATCTTCAGCCGCGAGCGGACGTACCCCTCGCCGTGCTCGCCGGTGATTGACAGCGAGTGTGAGTCATCGATGTAGAGGAAGAGCCCGTAGCGCTCCTGGAGCTGCAGCAGCCCCTCCAGCGCGACGAGGCCGCCCATGGAGTAGGCCCCGTCCGCGACGTAGGCCACGCGGGGGTACTTCTTGCAGACGTCCTCCAGGTAGTTGAGGTCGTTGTGCGGGCTCGTCAGCACCAGGCTCTCATCGCCGCAGATGGGCTTGATGTAGGCCATGGAGAAGTGACAGAAGCGGTCGAACACCATGACGCGCGGCTTGCCGTCCTCGGTGACGTGGCCGGAGGCGAGCAGCGGGAGGATGCCCGCGGTCAACGCGCTGCAGGTGGCGCCAGGCAGGGTGGGGCAGCCGTACAGCTCCCGCAGGCCCTCCTCCATGCGCGCCATCAGGTTGAGCCGGATGCGCAGCGTGGACATGGCCAGGCTGTTGGTGCCTGCCTCCCGCAGCGCGTCGATGGAGCCCTGCAGAACCTTCGGGTGGTGGTTGAGGCCCAGGTAGGAGCACGAGCAGAGCGTCATGAACGCGTGGTTCGTGCAGGTATCGACGAGCCGGTTGTTGGACTCGAAGTCCACCTTGAGCCCGATGAGCCCGTTGTCCTTGGCGTGCTGCCAGCCACGGTCGCCCACGGCGATGAGCTTCTCGTTGTTGCGGTAGCGCCGGGGACCCAAGACGCTCTGCTCGCTGCTTGCTTCCATGTGGACTCCTCCTGGGGGCATTGGGAAGGGGAGGC
>NZ_JABXEO010000115.1:0-19855 GCF_013372585.1 Myxococcus sp. AM010 | reverse complement strand
GCACGTGGCTCATCACCGGCGGCCTGGGGGGACTGGGGTTCGTCTTCGCGGAGCACCTCGCGCGCACGCGCCAGGCGCGGCTGGTGCTGCTGGGGCGCTCGGTGCCCCGTCTGGACGCGGGAGGGCCGCCGGGGGAGGAGGCGCGCGAGCGGCTGGGGGCCCTGGAGCGGCTGGGGGCCGAGGTGCTGCCCCTCGCGGTGGACGTGGGGGATGAGGCGCAGCTCGCCGCGGCGCTGGCGCGGGCCCGGGAGCGCTTTGGTCGCATCGAGGGCGTCCTCCATGCGGCGGGGGTGCCCGGAGGCGGCGCGCTCCAGCTCCAGACGCGCGAGCAGGTGGAGGCCGTCTTCCGGCCGAAGCTGCTCGGCGCGCTCAACCTGGGCCGGCTGCTGGCGGCGGACCCTCCGGACATCTTCGTCCTGTGCTCGTCCGTGACGAGCCTGCGAGGTGCGCCGGGACAGGTGGCGTACGCGGCGGCCAACGCCTTCCTGGACGGCTACGCCCACCTGCTGCGGTCGACGGGGCTGCGCGCCGTCTCCGTCGGCTGGGATACGTGGGGCGAGGCGGGCATGGCCGTGGCGGCGCTTCGGGGCGCCCGGGCGCGCTCGGCGCCGGGCGTCCTGCCGGGACACCCGCTGCTGGGGTCGCGCCAGGTGGAGGGCGAGGACGTCGTCTACACGCAGGTGATGGGGCCCGAGCTGCAGTGGGTGCTCGATGAGCACCGGGTGCTCGGCCAGCCGCTGATGCCCGGCACGGGCTACCTGGAGATGGCCGTCCGCGCGCTCACCGCCGAGCGCCCCGGGAGGACGGTGGAGCTGAGCGACGTCGTCTTCGTGACGCCGCTCACGGTGATGCCCGATGAGCGCCGCGAGGTGCGGCTGGTGCTGAGCCCGTCGGGGGCGCGCCTGCGCTTCCGCGTCCAGAGCCGCCCGGCCTTGTCGCCGGAGGAGGCGTGGCGGGAGCACGCGCTCGGCACGGCGCGTTGGACGGACGAGGCCGCCCAGGTCCAGCCGCTGGGGGCCGCGGAGGCGCGGTGCACCGAGGTCCTGGAGTCGGCGCAGTCGCTGATGGGGGACGCCGGCGAGCATCACATCGTCTTCGGCCCGCGCTGGACGACGGTGGACACCCGGCTGTCCTTCGGGAGCCGGGAGCTGCTGGCGACGTTCTCGCTGGCGGACGCGTACCGGGACGAGTTGAGCACCTACTGCTTCCACCCCGCGCTCATGGACGTGGTGACGGGGTACTCGCGCCTGCTGGAGCTGCGCGAGCGGGGCGTGGCGGGCGCGGCGGCGCAGGGCTTGTTCCTGCCGCTGACGTACCGGCGGCTGCGCGTGTACGGGCCCGTCCCGGCGCGCGTGCGCGTGCACACGCGGTGGCGGACCGACACGGAGGACGCGGCGTCGCTGCGCGTGTTCGACATCACCCTGCTGGACGAGCAGGGCACGGTGCGGGTGGACGTGGAGGGCTTCACCCTCAAGCGGCTCGACGACATGCACCAGACGTTCTCCGCGCCGACGGGAGCGGAGGGACCCGCGCGGGACGCCGCCGCTCCCGGGCGGCTCACCCTGCCGGGCGCGCTGAGCAACCAGGAGGGCGTGGAGTCCCTCTCGCGCATCGTCGCCGGCTTCGAGGGCGCGCACCTCTACGTGTCCCGCTCCCCCCTGCGCCCCCGCGTCGCGGAGCGCGCCGAGGCAGACTCCGCACCCCGGAAGCAGGGCGGCCGGGCCCCGCGTCCGACGCAGCGCACGCCCTACGCGGCGCCTCGCGACGAGGTGGAGCGGCAGGTGTGCGAGGCCCTCGCCGAGCTGCTGGGCGTGGCGTCCGTGGGCATCCACGACAACTTCTACGACCTGGGGCTCAACTCGCTCCTGATGGTGCAGCTGAGCGCGCGCCTGCGCGAGCAGCTCGACGTGCAGCTGTCGCTCAACGCGCTCCTGGAGCACGCCTCGGCGGCGCAGATTTCCGCGCAGGTGGCCGCGTCGAGGCACTCGTCCGCCGCGGCCCCGGCGCCGCCGGGCGAGCCCGCCCTTCCTCCCGGCGTCGTGCGCCTGCAGAAGGGCGCGCCCGGCCGCACCCCGCTGTTCTGCATCCACCCGGCGGGGGGCTCGGTGTTCGGCTTCCTGCCGCTGGTGCGTCACCTGGACCCGTCTCAGCCGGTGTACGGCATCCAGGCGCGCGGCGTGGACGGCGACGTGCCGCCCGACACGCGCATCGAGGACATGGCGCGGCGCTACCTGGAGCTGGTGCGCCGCCTCCAGCCGGAGGGCCCCTACCTGTTCTGCGGGTCCTCCATGGGGGGCACCGTGGCCTTCGACATGGCCGGGAGGTTGACGGCGCTCGGCCAGCGCGTCGACCTGCTGGCGATGCTGGACACGCCGTCGGACGACGGCGGCACGGTGCGGCACTCGGAGCCGGTGACGGATGACTTCGTCCTCGACTACGTGAAGAAGCTCTCGCCCGAGATGTCCGACGCCTTCGTGCGGATGAACGCGGAGAACGGCGGCAGCTTCCTGCGCCTGTGGCGGGCGCACAACGAGGCCCTGCTGCTCTACCAGGCCGAGCCCGCCGACACCCGCATCCTCTACTTCCGGGCCCGTGTCCGGGACCACCTCATCCCCCACCATCCGGAGTACGGCTGGATTGGCAAGGCCCGCCGGGGCATCGAAATCCACGAGGTGGAAGGCAACCACCTCACCATGAGCCTGGAGCCTCACGTGGAGAGGCTCGCCGCCCTGCTCAGGGAGCGTCTGCCGTCCTGAGCGTCCACCGCCTTCCGCATCCATTGCTCGCCGCCGGGGCGAGGAGAACCGAGTCATGTCCCGAGACACCGAATCGATGTCGCTGGAGGAGAAGAAGCAGCTCCTGAAGCGCCTCCTGGCGCGGCAGGACGAGGCCCCGCGGGCGGCGGCGGTGCCAGCGCCCTTCGCCCTCTCCCAGGGGCAGTCCGCCCTGTTCCACCTGCACCAGTCCAACCCGGACAACCACGCGTACCACACGCTGTTCTCGTTCCGCGCGCACGGCCCCCTGGACGTGGAGGCCCTGCGGCGCGCGGCGGAGGTGCTGGTGGACCGGCACGAGGTGCTGCGCACGACCTACGGCGTGGAGGACGACGGGCGGCTCGTCCAGCGCGTCCACGCGCAGGGCACGCTCCCCCTCACGCTGCATGACGCGCGCGGCGTGTCTGCGGCGGAGGTGCGCCGGCGGCTCGTGGAGGAGGTGCGGCGGCCGTTCGACCTGACGACGGGGCCGGTGGCCCGGCTGAGCGTCACCCGCGTGGACGGTGGCGAGCACCTGGTGGTCTTCACCCAGCACCACGTCTCCAACGACGCGCGGGCCTTGCAGGTGCTCCAGCGGGAGCTGCTCGCGCTTTATGGCCAGCTCGTGACGGAGGGCGCGCCGCGCCTGCCGCCTCCCGCCGTGCAGTACCGCCAGTTCGTGGAGTGGGAGCGGGCGCTGCTCGCGGGCCCGCGCGGCGAGGTGCTGGAGCGCTACTGGACGGAGCGGCTGGCGGGCGCGCCACCCGCGCTGGAGCTGCCCACCGACAAGCCCCGGCCCGCGGAGCAGGGCTGCCACGGCGACACCGTCATCCACGAGTTGGATGGGGGGCTGGTGCGGCGCGCGGAGGCGTGCGCGCGGGAGCAGGGCGTGACGCTCTATACCTTCCTGCTGGCCTGCTTCCACGTGCTCCTGTCGCGGCACACGGGCCAGCGCGACGTGCTGGTGGGGACGCCCACCAACACGCTCATGTCGGCGGAGGACCCGTCGTTCCAGGACGTCGTGGGCTACGCCGTCAACCCGGTGGTGGTGCGCGCGTCGGTGGAGGAGGGGCTGGGCTTCGACGCCTTCTGCCGGGACTTGCAGCGGCGGGTGCTGGAGGCGCTGGAGCACCAGGCGTACCCGTTCCCCCAGCTCGTGGCGAAGCTGGGCGGGCCGAGGGACGCGTCGCGTCCGCCCGTCTTCCAGGTGATGTTCAACTACCTGCCCGTCAGGGACCGCGACCCGCTGGCGATGCTCGGCCTGTCCGTGGACGAGGGCCGCACCTTCCAGGTGAACGGGTTGACGCTGTCTCCCTACGTCCTGCCCCAGCAGGAGGCCCAGTTCGACGTGGGCATGGAGTGCCTGAAGCTGGGCGAGCGGCTGGTGCTGGCGCTGCACTACAACGCGGACCTGTTCGTGGCCCCCACCGCCCGGCGGTTGCTCGAGCGCTTCGAGTGCCTGCTGTCCGACGCGGTGGAGCGCCCGACGGCCTCGTGTGACGCGCTGGAGCTGGTGTCCGCGGCCGAGCGCGAGGAGCTGCTCACCGGGCTCAACCCCCGGCCGGTGGACTGGGTGGATGGCCTGTCCATGGTGGATTTGGTGGAGGCGCAGGTGCGCCGCACCCCGGACGCCATCGCGCTGTCGGTGGGGGACACGCACCTGACGTACCGGGAGCTGAACGCGCGGGCCAACCGCCTGGCGCACCATCTGCGCGCGCGGCACGGCGCGGGCCCCGGCGTGCTGGTGGGGCTGATGGTGGACCGCACCGAGTGGCTCGTCATCGGGACGCTCGGCATCCTCAAGTCCGGCGCGGCCTACGTGCCCATCGACCCGGCCTATCCCGCCGAGCGCGTGCGCTACCTGCTCCAGGACAGCAGCAGCCGGGTGCTGCTCACCGAGCCGCGGTTCCTGGAGACGGCGCGCCAGGGCTCCCCCGCGGAGTGCGTGGATATCAGCGCCGCGCAGGCGGACTCGGAGCAGGACCTGGCGCACCGCCCCGACTGCCAGGACCTGGCCTACGTCATCTACACGTCCGGCTCCACGGGCCGCCCGAAGGGGACGCTCATCGAGCACCGCAGCGCGGTGTCCTTCCTGCGCTGGTGCCAGACGGAGTTCGACGCGGCCGACTTCGACGTCAGCTTCTTCGGCACGTCGTACTGCTTCGACCTCTCCATCTTCGAGCTGTTCTACACGCTGTCGGTGGGGCGTCGAATCCGGCTGCTGCGCAACAGCCTCCAGATTTCCGAGTACCTGGACACCGAGCGGCGCATCCTCATCAACACCGTGCCCTCCGTCGTGAAGGAGCTGCTGGCGGCGGACGTGGACCTGGGCAACGTCACCCTGCTGAACATGGCGGGCGAACCCATTCCCCAGAGCGTGATGTCCCAGCTGGGGGGGCTGCCCCTCCAGGTGCGCAACCTGTACGGCCCCAGCGAGGACACGACGTACAGCACGTGCTACCGCTTCCCCGGCGATGACCCGAAGGTGCTCATCGGCCGGCCGCTGGCGAACACCCGGGCGTACATCGTCGACAAGGCGCTGCGGCTGCTGCCCCGGGGCGTGCCCGGCGAGCTGTGCCTGTCGGGGGATGGCCTGGCGCGCGGCTACCTGGACCGGCCGGACCTGACGGCCGAGCGCTTCGTGCCCGACCCCTTCGTGGCCGGGAAGCGCATGTACCGCACGGGCGACATCGCGCTGTGGCGCGCGGACGGGAACATCGACTTCCTGGGGCGGCGCGATGACCAGGTGAAGCTCAACGGCTACCGCATCGAGCTGGGGGAAATCGAGGTGGCGCTCTCGAAGCACCCGGCCACGCGCGAGGCGCTGGTGCTGGCGCGGCCCGGGGCTTCGCGGGACATGGAGCTGGTGGCCTGGCTGGTGTGCGACGGGCAGGTGGAGCCGCGCGAGCTGCGGGCGTTCCTGGAGCAGCGCCTGCCGCGCTTCATGGTGCCGGGGCACTTCGTCTTCCTGGAGGCCTTCCCGCTCACGCCGAACGGGAAAATCGACAAGAAGGCGCTGGCGGCGCCGGTGCCCGAGGCTTCGTCCCGGAGCGCGGCGCCCCCCGTCGCGCCGCGCAGCGAGCTGGAGCGGGCGCTGCACCAGCTCTGGGAGCACGCGCTGAACGGCAGGCGCTTCGGCATCGACGACAACTTCTTCGACGTGGGCGGCAGCTCGCTGCACCTGACGCAAATCCACATGTCGTTGCAGCGGCGGCTGGGCCGGAAGATGCCGATGACCGAGCTGTACCGCTTCCCGACCATCCGCGCGCTGGCCGAGTACCTGGACCGGGGGCCGGAGACGCAGGCCGAGCCGTCGAACGACGAGCGGGCGGAGCGCCTGCGCAAGCAGGAGCAGTTCTTCCGGGCGCGCAAGGCGCGCCGGAGCTGAGTTCGCGCGAGGTGACGGGCCGGCGAGGGGCCCGTCGTGAAGGTTCATGGCCCCGTGGGGCTGGAAGAGGCGTGGAGATGACGGCTGAGACGTCGATGTCGGAGCAGTCCATCCAGGCGTGGCTCGTCGCGCGCATCACCGCGCTGCTGGGCCTGGAGCCGCAGGCGCTGGACCCCCAGGAGCGGCTCAGCCGCTACGGGCTGGACTCCGTGAAGGTCGTGGCGTTGATGAAGGAGCTGGGCGGAGTGCTGGGGCGCCCCGTGTCGCCGCTGCTGTTCTGGCGGCACCCCTCGCTTCACGCGCTGGCGGCCGCGCTCGTCCGTGGGGACGCGGAGGCCCCGCCGACGGCGGCGACGGAGGGCGCGCGCCCCGTGGACGAGCCCATCGCGGTGGTGGGCCTGGCCTGCCGCATGCCGGGCGCGCCGGACGTGGTCACGTTCTGGCGCCGCCTGTGCGAGGGGTACGACGCCATGCGCGAGGTGCCGGCGGAGCGCTGGGACATCGACGCGTACCACGACACCGAGCCCCAGGCGCCGGGGAAGATGGTGGCCCGCCGCGCGTCCTTCGTGGACGGCGTGGAGGGGTTCGACCCGCTCTTCTTCGGCATCTCCCCGCGCGAGGCGGCGGAGATGGACCCGCAGCAGCGGCTGATGCTGGAGCTGGCGTGGGAGGTGCTGGAGGACGCGGGCGTGCCCGCCCCGACGCTGCGGGACTCGAACACGGGCGTCTTCGTGGGCGCCATCTGGCACGACTACGCGGTGCTGCACCAGGGCGCGTGCGCGGCCGTCACGCCGCACACGGCGACGGGGCAGGCGCTCAACATCCTGGCCAACCGCATCTCCTACGCGCTGGGCCTGCGAGGGCCCAGCATCACCCTGGACACGGCGTGCTCCTCGTCGCTGGTGGCCGCGCACCTGGCCTGTCAGAGCCTGAGGGCGGGCGAGTGCCGGCTGGCGCTGGTGGGGGGGGTCAACCTGCTGCTGGCGCCGGAGACGAGCGTGGCGCTCACCAAGTTCGGAGGGCTGTCGCCGGACGGGGCGAGCAAGGCGTTCGCCGCGGACGCCAACGGCTTCGCGCGCGGCGAGGGCGCGGGCATGGTGGCGTTGATGCCGCTGTCGGCGGCGCAGGCGGCTGGCGTGCCCATCTACTGCGTCATCCGCGGCGGCGCGGTGAACAACAATGGCTTCGGCAACGGGCTGACGGCGCCCAGCGCGTCCGCGCAGGAGTCGCTGCTGCGCGACGCGTACGCGCGAGCGGGGGTGGCGCCGGGCCGCGTGCACTACGTGGAGACGCACGGCCCCGGCACGGCCCTGGGAGACCCCATCGAGGCCGGCGCGCTCGGCGCGGTGCTGGGCGAGGGGCGCGCCGAGGAGGGCGCGCTGCTCATCGGCTCGGTGAAGACGAACATCGGCCACCTGGAGGGCGCGGCGGGAATCGCCGGACTGCTCAAGGTGGTGCTGGCGCTGTCGCGCCGGCGCGTGCCGCCCAACCTCCACTTCGACGTGCCCAATCCGCTCATCGACTTCGGCGCGCTGCGGCTGAAGGTCCCCGAGCGGCTGCTGCCCTGGCCCGCCGAGGAGGAGCGGGCGCTGGCGGGGGTGAGCGCCTTCGGCTGGGGAGGCACCAACTGCCACCTGGTGCTGGAGGAGGCGCCGGGCGCGCGCGCGGAGCTGCTGACGCTGGCGGCGTCGGACGCGGAAGGACTGCGCGCCCAGGTCGCGCAGGTGGCGGCGCGGGCCGCCGACGCGGAGGCTCCCGAGACGCTGGCGGCGCTGTGCCAGTCGCCGGCGCGAAGCGGGGGCATTGGCGCGCACCGCGCGGCCTTCATGGCCCGCTCTCGCGCCGAGCTGCTGGCGCAGGCGCGGGCCTTCCTGGCGGGACAGGAGCGCGTCGGGCTGATGGTGGGGAGCCCGGCGCGCCCCTCGCCGCGCGTCGCCTTCGTGTGCACGCCCCAGGGCTCCCAGTGGGAGGGCATGGGGCGTGAGCTGCTGTCGCGGGAGCCCGTGTTCCGCGCGCGGGTGGAGGCGCTGGACGCGGCCTTCCGTCCCCTGGCGGGCTGGTCGCTGGTGGAGGCGCTGGTGACGCCGCACCCGCGCGCGGAGGACGCGGACGTGGTGCAGCCGCTGCTCTTCGCGGTGCAGGTGGGGCTCGCGGCGCTGTGGCGCTCGTGGGGCGTGGAGCCGGAGGTGATGGTGGGCCACAGCCTGGGCGAGGTGGTGGCCGCCTGCGTCACCGGCGCGCTGAGCACGGAGGACTCCGTCTGGCTGGTCCACCACTACAGCCGGTTGCAGCAGCGCACCGCCGGCCGCGGCGGCATGGCGCTGGTGGGGCTGCCGGCCGCCGAGGTGGAGGGGCTGCTGTCGCCCCTGGAGGGGCGGGTGGTGGTGGCGGGCTACAATGACGCGTCGACGACGGTGGTGTCCGGCGAGGCGGGGGCGCTGGACGCGCTGCTCGCGGAGCTGTCCTCGCGCGGGGTGTTCTGCTCGCGCATCCCCGTCAACGTGGCCGCGCACAGCCCCGAGATGGACGCCATCCGCGAGGACCTGGACGCGGCCTTCGCGCGGCTGCGGCCCCGGGCGAGCGCCCCGCGCTGGGTGTCCACGGTGACGGGCGAGGACCTGGAGGGGGCGTCGCTGGAGGCGTCGTACTGGAGCCGCAACCTGCGCCAGCCGGTGCGCTTCACGCAGGCCATCGAGAAGCTCGCGGCGGAGGGCATCGACACCTTCATCGAGCTGAGCGCGCACCCGGTGATGCGCCGCTCGCTGGAGCAGGCCCTGGCCCGGACGGGGCGGGCGGCGCTGACGGTGGCGTCGATGCGGCGCGACGACGCGCGCGGTGGGCTGCTGGATGCGCTGGGCGCGCTGTTCGCGTGGGGCGTGCCGGCGCGCGGGGCTGGCGCGAGGCCGGTGGTCGACCGGGCGGTGCTCCTGCCGCTGTCCGCGCGGACGCCCCAGGCGCTGGCGGACGTGGCGCGCGCGCTGGTGGCGCGCTGGGACGAGGCGCCCGCGCCGTCGCTGGCCGACGTGGCGCGCACGCTGGCGCTGCACCGGGCGCCGCTGGACCAGCGCTTGGCGCTCGTCGCGAAGGACGTGGCGGGCGCGCGCGAGGGGCTGGAGGCCTTCCTCCGCCAGGCGCCGCGTCCGGGGCTCGTCGTGGGGCGGGGGCCCGTGCCCGCGCGCGCGCCGGTGGTGTTCGTCTTCCCCGGCCAGGGCTCCCAGTGGGTGGGCATGGGGCGCGAGCTGCTGTCGGCCGAGCCCGTCTTCCGCGCCGCCATGGAGGACTGCGACGCGGCGCTGCGGGCCTTCGTGGACTGGTCGCTGCTGGAGGTGCTGGCTTCGAGCGAGGCGGGCTGGCTGGAGCGCATCGACGTGGTGCAGCCGGCGCTCTTCTCGGTGCAGGTGGGGCTGGCGCGGCTGTGGCGCTCCTGGGGCATCGTCCCGGACGCGGTGGTGGGCCACAGCATGGGCGAGGTGGCCGCGGCGCACGTGGCCGGGGCCCTGTCGCTGGAGGACGCGGCGCGCATCATCTGCCGTCGGAGCCGGCTGCTCTTGCGCACCAGCGGGCAGGGCGCCATGGCGGTGACGGAGCTGACGCTCGACGAGGCGCGCGAGGTGCTCCGCGGCGTGGAGGACCGGCTCTCGGTGGCCGCGAGCAACAGCCCGCGCTCCACGGTGCTCTCCGGAGACCCCCACGCGCTCCAGCGGGTGCTGGAGACGCTGGCGCAGCGGCAGGTCTTCTGCCGGCCCGTGAAGGTCAACGTGGCCTCGCACAGCCCGCAGATGGAGCCGCTGCGCGAGGAGCTGCTCGCGCTGCTCGGCGACCTCGCGCCGCGAGCGGGCGAGGTGCCGCTGCACTCGACGGTGCTCGGGCGCGTGGCGGACGGCACGGAGCTGACGCCCGCGTACTGGGTGCGCAACCTGCGGGACCCGGTGCTGCTGTCGCCGGTGATTGAGTCCCTGGTGGGCGCGGGGCACGGGCTGTTCGTCGAGGTGAGCGCGCACCCGGTGCTGCTGCCCTCCATCGAGCAGACGCTCGCGCACCTGGGCAAGGCGGGCACGGTGCTGCCTTCGCTGCGGCGCGAGCAGCCCGAGCGCGAGGTGATGCTGGAGTCGCTCGGGACGCTCTACACCGAGGGCCGCGCGGTGGCCTGGCGCGCGGTGACGCCAGAAGAGGGGCGCCAGGTGGCGCTGCCGACGTACCCGTGGCAGCGGGACCGGTACTGGTTCCAGCCGGGCGCGGCGGGCGCCTCCCGGGGCGCGGGGCAGGGGCACGCGGTGCTCGGCGTGGCGCGCCGGTCCTCGCTGCGGCCGGGGGCGCGCTTCTGGGACGTGGACGTGGCGGTGGAGCGGCTGCCCTACCTGAAGGACCACCGCGTGCAGGGCACGGTGGTGCTTCCGGCGGCGGCGTACCTGGACTGGGCGCTGGCCGCGGCCCGCGAGGGCCTGGGTGACGGCCCATGGGTCCTGGAGGACGTGCGCATCGACGAGGCGCTGGCGCTGCCCGAGGAGGGCTCGCGGCCGACCCAGTTGGTGCTGACGTCCGAGCCGGCCGGGGGCGCGTCATTCAAGGTGTCGAGCTTCGTGCCCGTGTCGGGGGCGGGCGCCGAGGTCTGGACGGTGCATGCGTCCGGGGCCGTGCGGACGCCGGGCGCGGAGGGCGCGCCGACGCCGGTGCCGCTAGATGAGGTGCGGCGGCGGTGCGCCCCGTCGCGCGACGGGGCGGCGCACTACCAGGAGATGGAGGAGCGCGGCCTGGGCTATGGCCCGACCTTCCAGGGGCTGCGCGAGGTGTGGCGGCGGGAGGGGGAGGCGCTGGGGCGGCTGGAGGTGCCCGAGTCCCTGGGCGCCGCGCGGGGGCTGCACCCGGCGATGCTCGACGCGGGCCTCCAGGTGCTCCTGGAGGCGCTGCCTTCCGGTGGCGGCACCCACGTCCCGGTGCGGGTGCGCCGCTTCGCGGTGTCGCGCGCGAACACGCCCGTGCGCTGGGCCCACGCGCGCGTGGCGGAGCCCGTCGCCGGTGAGTCCCTCCGGGAGGCGGACGTGTGGCTGCTCGACGCGGAGGGGCTGCCCGTGGCCGAGGTGCGAGGCCTGGTGCTGGCGCCGCTCGTGGGACAGCGCGACGCGCGGCAGGTGGCCCAGGACCGGGCGCTCTTCGAGCTGGCGTGGCACCGCGTGGCGGCGCCCGCGACGTCCACCTCCGCGGGGGCGCCCTGGCTCGTGCTGATGGAGGGACAGGGCCACGGCGCCGCGCTCGCGCGCGAGCTGGAGGCGCGAGGCGAGCGGTGCGTGCGGGTGGCCGCGGGGACGGGCTTCCGCCAGCTGGGGGCCGGGCAATTCGAGGTGGCGCCGGGCTCGCGTGAGGACTTCCGGCGGCTGCTGGCGGAGGCGTTTCCGGACGGCGCGCCCTGTGGAGGCGTGGTGTACCTGTGGGCGCTGGAGGCCGCCGAGGTGGAGGTGACCGGGGCGCGCGCAAGCGACGAGGCCGAGCGGTGGTGCGGCGGCGCGCTGCACCTGGTGCAGGAGCTGACGCGGGCGGCCTGGCGCGCCCCGCCCCGGCTGTGGCTGGTGACGCGGGGCGCTCAGGCCGTGGGGGAGGAGCGCCGGGTGTGCGCGGTGCAAGGCGCGCTGTGGGGCCTGGGCCGCGTGGTGTCGCACGAGCATCCGGAGCTGCGGTGCACCTGCGTGGACGTGGAGGAGTTGGAGCCGGAGGCGGTGGCCCCGGCGCTGGCGTCCGAGCTGCTCTGTGGCGCGAAGGATGAGCAGGTGGCCCTGCGCGCGCGGGGGCGGCACGCGGCGCGGCTGGCGCGGCGCCTCCCGGTGGAGTCCTCGGGCGAGTCCGTCGAGCCGAGGCTCCCCGCCGCGGGGCGCGCCTTCCGGGTGGAGATTCCCACGCCCGGCGTGCTGGACCGGCTGGTGGCGCGCGTGTCCGAGCGGCGGCGTCCGGGACGCGGCGAGGTGGAGGTCCAGGTGGAGGCGGCGGCCCTCAACTTCATCGACGTGATGAAGGCGATGGGCATCTATCCGGGGCTGCCGCCGGGGCCCGTCTCGCTGGGCGGCGAGTGCGCCGGACGCGTGGTGTCCGTGGGCGAGGGCGTCACGGGCCTCGTGCCGGGACAGCGCGTGGTGGCGGTCGCCGGGGGCAGCCTGGCCTCGCATGTCCTCGCGGACGCGCGCTTCGTGCGTCCGTACCCCGAGCGCCTGAGCGCCGAGGACGTGGCCACCGTGCCGCTCGTCTTCATGACGGCGTGGTACGCGCTCGAGCACCTGGGACGGCTGCGTCAGGGGGAGCGCATCCTCATTCACTCGGCGGCTGGAGGCCTGGGGCTGGCGGCGGTGCAGGTGGCCCAGGCGCGGGGCGCCGAAATCTTCGCCACGGCGGGCACGCCCGAGAAGCGCGAGTTCCTGCGCGCCCTGGGCATCGCGCACGTCATGGACTCGCGCACGCTGGCCTTCGCCGATGAGGTGACGCGGCTGACGAACGGCGAGGGCGTGGACGTGGTGCTCAACTCGCTCTCGGGTGAAGCCATCCCCCGCGGCCTGGAGCTGCTCGGCCCGGAGGGCCGCTTCCTGGAGGTCGGCAAGCGCGACATCTACGACGGCCGGGCGCTGGCGCTCACGCCGTTCCGCAAGAGCATCTCGTACACCGCCATCGACCTGGCGGGGCTCCAGGAGCGCAAGCCGGCGCTGTTCGCGCGACTGCTCCAGGAGGTGATGGAGCAGGTGGAGTCCGGCGCGCTGCGGCCCCTGCCGTACCAGCGCTTCCCCGCCTCGCGCGTGGCGGAGGCCTTCCGCGAGATGGCGCAGGGGCGGCACACCGGCAAGCTCGTCATTGGCATGGAGGACCCCGCGCTGACGGTGGCCCCCGCGCGCGCGGGCTTCCGGGTGCGCGCGGAAGGGACGTACCTGGTGACGGGCGGCCTGGGCGGCCTGGGCCTGTCGGCGGCGCGGTGGCTGGTGGAGCACGGCGCGCGTCACCTGCTGCTGATGGGCCGCTCCGCGCCGTCCGACGCCGCGCGCCGGACGCTGGCGGAGCTGGAGGCGCGGGGCGCGCGGGTGGAGGTGGCCCGGGCGGACGTCTCGGACGCGGAGCAGCTGGGGGCCGCGCTGGCACCGACGCGGAGCGGGGCGCTGCCGCCCCTGCGCGGCGTGCTGCACTGCGCGGGCGTGCTGGAGGACGCCACCCTGGCGGGGCTGACGACGTCGCACCTGCGCACGGTGATGGCGCCCAAGGTGCGTGGCGCCTGGAACCTGCACCAGCTCACGCGCGACGCGCCGCTGGACTTCTTCGTCCTCTACTCGTCGGTGGCGTCGCTGCTGGGGCTGCCGGGCCAGGGCAACTACGCGGCGGCGAACGCGGCGATGGACGCGCTGGCGCACCACCGGCGCGCGGTGGGCCTGCCGGCCCTGAGCGTCAACTGGGGCCCGTTCGCGGACGTGGGGCTGGCCGCCGCGCAGTCCAACCGGGGCGAGCGCCTGGCGTACCAGGGCATGGCGAGCTTCATGGCGCACGAGGGCGAGGCGCTGCTCCAGCGGCTGCTCGACGAGGGCGCCACGCAGGTCGCCGCGGTGCGCCTGGACGTGCGCCAGTGGCTGGAGTTCTTCCCGTCCGTGGCGCCCCTGCGCGTCTGGTCCGAGCTGAGCGCGGAGGGGCGGGGCGAGGTGGCCCGTCCCGGCTCGGACTTCCTGGCCGCGCTGAAGCAGGCGGAGCCGGGCGCGCGCCTGGAGCTGCTGGAGGCGCACCTGCGCGAGCGAGTCGCCCAGGTGCTCCGGCTGGAGCCCTCGCGCGTGGGACGGGCGGACCCGTTCCGGGCCCTGGGGCTCGACTCGCTGATGAGCCTGGAGCTGCGCAACCGGGTCGAGGCGTCCCTGGGGATGAAGCTCTCCGCGACGCTCTTGTGGACGTACTCCACGCTGGGCGCCCTGAGCGCTCACCTCCTCGAAAGACTGGAGCTCGCGCCGGTGCGCGAGCCCGCAACCCCTTCGCCGTCGAATGAGGGCCGGGAGCGCCCGGCCGAGGAGTCCGCCGCGGAGCTGGCGGTCCTCTCGGATGAGCGCCTGCTGGACCTCTTCGACGATGCGCTGAACGCTCTGGAGAACGAATCGTGAGTGACGCGACCCAGGAAAACGAACTGAAGCAGCGCATGGCGCGCGCCGTGCTCGCGATGCAGAAGGTACAGGCGAAGCTCGACACGTACGAGAAGGCGCGCACCGAGCCCATCGCCATCGTCGGCATGGGGTGCCGCTTCCCGGGCGGGGCGGACTCGCCCGAGGCGTACTGGAAGCTGCTGGAGGAGGGGCGGGACGCCGTGCGCCGCGAGCCGGCGTCGCGCCGCCAGGGGCCGGAGACGGGCACGCCTCGCTGGGGCGGCTACCTGGAGGAGGTGGACGGCTTCGACGCGGACTTCTTCGGCATCTCCCCGCGCGAGGCGGCCAGCCTGGACCCGCAGCAGCGGCTGCTGTTGGAGGTGAGCTGGGAGGCGCTGGAGAACGCGGGGCAGAACCCGGAGAAGCTCCTGGGCTCGTCCACCGGCGTCTTCGTGGGCATCACCGGCAACGACTACGAGCGCGTGCTGCCCATGGGGGCGGACCAGCTCGACACCTACTACATCACGGGCAACGGCCACTGCTTCCCGCCCGGGCGCGTCTCCTACGTGCTGGGCCTCCAGGGCCCGAGCCTCGCGGTGGACACGGCGTGCTCGTCGTCGCTGGTCGCGGTGCACCTGGCCTGCCAGAGCCTGCGGCTGGGGGAGTGCAACCTGGCGCTCGCGGGCGGGGTGAACCTCATCCTGGACTCGCTGAGCACGGAGATGATCGCGCGCACCCAGTCGCTGTCACCCAACGGGCGGTGCAGCACCTTCGACGCGTGGGCCAACGGCTTCGTGCGCGGCGAGGGCTGCGGCGTCATCGTGCTCAAGCGCCTGTCGGACGCGCAGGCGGAGGGAGACACCATCCTGGCGGTGGTGCGGGGCTCGGCCATCAACCAGGACGGCCGCTCGACGGGGCTGACGGCGCCCAACGTGCTCGCGCAGCAGGCGCTCCTGCGTCAGGCGCTGGCGAACGCGCGGGTGGAGCCCTCCGCCATCGGCTACATCGAGGCGCACGGCACGGGCACGTCGCTGGGGGACCCCATCGAGGTGGAGGCCCTGGCCGAGGTGGTGGGCGCGCCGAGGGCGGACGGCAGCCGGTGCGCCCTGGCGTCGGTGAAGACGAACCTGGGCCACCTGGAGTCCGCGGCCGGCATCGCGGGGCTGATGAAGGTCGTGCTCTCCATGCGGCACGAGCGCATCCCCAGGCACCTGAACTTCACCCGGCTCAACCCGCGCATCCGCATGGACGGCACGGCCTTCGTCATCCCGGCGGAGGGCGCGCTGCCGTGGGTCCGCTCGGAGAAGCGGAGGCTCGCGGGCGTCAGCTCGTTCGGCATGAGCGGGACGAACGCGCACGTCGTGCTGGAGGAGGCCCCCGCGCGCGCGGTGCCTTCGGTGGCGCCGGGCCGTCCGGCCTCGCACCTGCTGCTCTTGACGGCGAAGTCGGAGGACGCGCTGGCGGAGCAGGCGCGTCAGTACGCGAGCCACCTGTCCGCGCACCCGGAGCTGGACGCGGCGGACGTGTGCTTCACCGCGAACACCACGCGCGCGCGCTTCGCGCACCGGCAGGTGGTGGTGGGCGGGTCGACCCAGGCGCTGGCGGAGGCGCTGCAAGGCTTCGTCCGGGGCGAGGTCTCGGACGCGGTGGCCTCGGGCGAGGCGGCGCCCCGGGCTCCGAGGGTCGCCTTCCTCTTCACGGGGCAGGGCAGCCAGTACGTGGGCATGGGCCGGGAGCTGTACGCGACATCGCCGGTGTTCCGTGACGCGCTGGACCAGTGCGCGCGGCTGCTGAGGCCCCGGATGGAGCTGCTGCCCGTGCTCTTCCCTGCCGAGGGGGCGCACTCCCCCATCGACCAGACGGAGTACAGCCAGCCGGCGCTGTTCGCGCTGGAGTACGCGCTGGCGCAGGTGTGGATGCGCTGGGGGGTGGTGCCGCACGCGGTGATGGGCCACAGCGTGGGCGAGTTCGCCGCCGCCGTCGTCGCCGGCCACCTGTCGCTGGAGGACGGCCTGACGCTCATCGCCGAGCGGGGCCGCCTGATGCAGGCGCTGCCTGCGGGCGGCGCGATGCTCAGCGTCTTCGCGACGGAGGCCCAGGTGCGGCCGTTGCTGGAGTCGCACCTGGACCAGGTGTCGCTGGCCTGCCTCAACGCGCCCGGCCAGGTGGTGCTGTCCGGCGCGGGCGCGGTGCTCGCGCGGCTCGACGCGGAGCTCCAGGCGCAGGGCGTGCGCACCAAGGCGCTCGTCGTCTCGCACGCGTTCCACTCGCCGCTGATGGCGCCGATGCTCGACGCGCTGGAGGCCCAGGCCGCCCGCGTCAGGACGCTGCCGGGGGCGATTCCCCTCGTGTCGAACGTGACGGGCCGGCCCGTGGGGACAGGGGAGCTGGGCGCGCCGGGGTACTGGCGCCGCCACGCGCGCGAGGCGGTGCGCTTCCAGCAGGGCATGGAGTCGCTGCGCGAGCTGGGCATCGATGTGTTCGTCGAGGTGGGGCCCACCGCGACGCTGCTGGGCCTGGGCCGGGCGTGCCTGGGCGAGCAGGCGGCGTGGATTGCCTCTTTGCGCAAGGGACGTCCGGACGCCGAGCAGTTGCTGGGCGCGCTGGGGCGGCTGTTCCTCCAGGGCCACGACGTGGACTGGCGCGCGGTGGACCCGGAGCCTTCGCGGAGCAAGGTCGCGCTGCCCACCTACCCGTGGCGCCGCCAGCGCTACTGGCCGGCCGGGCCCGCGCGGCTTCCGGTGGAGCGCTCGGACAGCGCCCCCGCGCACGACGGCGCCGTGGCGGCGACGGCGCTGGACGCGGCCTCGCTGCTCCAGGTGCGCTGGGAAGCGTCGACCGCGAGCGGCCCGGGTGAGGGGACTCCGGGCGCGTGGATGCTGCTGTGCGACCAGGGGGGCGTGGGCGAGGCGCTCGCCGCCCGCCTGGAGCAGCGAGGTGTGCCGCACGTGAAGGTCTACGCGGGCGCTTCGTCCGTGCCGGGGGCCCTGGCCGTGGACCCGGCCGACGGCGTGGCGCTGGCGAAGCTGTGGCGGGAGAGCTTTCCGGGGAACCTGCCGCGCGCGGGCGTGGTGCACCTGTGGGGGCTGGAGGTGCCAGGCGTGGAGTCGCCTGGGACACTGAGGAGCAGCTCCCGGGAGCACTGCATCAGCGTGGTCTCCGCGCTGCGGGCGCTCGAGTCCTCCGAGGAGCTCTCCGGTCGGCTCTGGGTGGTGACGCGCGAGGCGTGCGCGGTGGAGGCGGGCGGGGGCCAGGTGGAGCCGTCGCAGGCGCTGCTCTGGGGCCTGGGCCGCGTGGCGGCGCTGGAGCATCCGGAGCGCTGGGGCGGGCTGGTGGACCTGGAGTCGGCGGGCGGTGACGCGCAGGTCGTCGCGCTGGAGGAGGTGCTCACGCGGGGCGCTGGCGAGGGCGAGGAGCAGCTCGTGCTGCGCGGCGGGCGCCGGTTCGTTCCCCGGCTCGCGCCGAGCCCCCTTCCCCCTGCGAGGACGGCGCCGCTGGAGGCGGCGGCGACGTACCTCGTCACGGGAGGCCAGGGCGAGCTCGGGCTGCACGTGGCGCGCTGGATGGTGCGGCAGGGCGCGCGGCATGTGGTGCTGACGGCTCGCAGCGCCTTCCCGGAGCGGGCAGATTGGGATGCCCTCGCGGCGGGCGGTGGGGACGTGGCCGCGCGCATCCTGGCCGTGCGGGAGCTGGAGGCCGCGGGCGCCACGGTGGTCCTCGCGCGCACGGACGTGTCCCGGCGCGAACAGATGGCGGAGCTGCTGGAGCAGGTGCGCACGACGATGCCCCCGCTCAAGGGCGTGGTGCACGCGGCGGGGGTCTCCACGCACGCGCGGCTGCGGGAGCTGGATGCCTCCGCGCTCGATGCCGTGCTGGCGCCGAAGGTGGAGGGGGCGTGGCATCTCCACGCGCTGACGCGGGACGCTTCGCTGGACTTCTTCGTCCTCTTCTCGTCCATCTCGGCGGTGTGGGGCTCGGTGGGCTCCGGGCACTACGCCGCGGGCAACGCGTTCCTGGATGCGCTCGCGCAGCACCGGCGTGCGCTGGGGTTGCCGGCGACGAGCATCAACTGGGGGCCGTGGGCGGGCCGGGGCATGGCCTCGCCCGACGCGCAGCGGTGGCTCGCGAACATGGGCGTGGACTCCCTGGAGGTGGGGGAGGGCGTCGCCTGGTTCGAGCGGCTGCTCGGCTCGGACGTCACGCAGGCCACGGTGGCGCGCGTGAGGTGGGAGCGCTTCAAGCCCATCTACGAGGCGCGCGGTCGTCGGCCGTTCCTGGAGGCGATGGACGCGGAGGCCGTTGCGCCCACCGGGACTCCGACGGCGAGCGCCGCGCCCGTGCTGGGGCGCGACGCGCTGGAGTCCGCGGTGCGCCAGCAGGTGGCGGGGGTGCTCGGGTTGGACCCCAAGCTGCACCTCCCGCCGGGGCGCGGCTTCGCGGACCTGGGCATGGACTCGCTGATGGCGGTGGAGCTGAGGGAGCGGCTCCAGCGCGTGGTGGGCCAGCCGCTGTCGGCGACGTTGGTCTTCAACTACCCGAACGTCCAGGCCCTCACGGAGTACCTGGTGGGCCTGGTGGCGGAGCGGACGCCTCGGACCGAGGCGCCCGCGGCGGAGCGCGTCGCGCGCGCGGACGAGCCCATCGCCATCATCGGCATGGCCTGCCGCTTCCCTGGGGACGCGGACACGCCCGAGGCGTACTGGCGCCTGCTGCGCGACGGCGTGGACGCCACGACGGAGGTGCCGGCGGACCGCTGGGACGTGGACGCGCTGTTCGACGTGGACCCGGAGGCGCCGGGGAAGGTGTACATGCGCAAGGGAGGCTTCCTGCGCGACGTGGCGGGCTTCGAGCCGCAGTTCTTCGGCATCTCCCCACGCGAGGCCGAGAGCATGGACCCGCAGCAGCGGCTGCTGCTGGAGGTCGGCTGGGAGGCGCTGGAGCGCTCGGGCATCAACCCGGACTCGCTGCGGGACACGAACACGGGGGTCTTCGTGGGGATCACCGCGTCGGACTACTCGCGCGTCATCCTCAACCAGGACGCCTCGGCGGTGGATGCGTACTTCGCGTCGGGCACGTCGCTGAACGTGGCGCCAGGCCGACTGTCGTTCGCGCTGGGGTTGCATGGGCCGAGCATGGCGGTGGACACGGCGTGCTCGTCGTCGCTCGTCGCGCTGCACCTGGCCTGCCAGAGCCTGCGCAGCGGTGAGTCCACCCTGGCGCTGTCGGGTGGCGTGAACCTCATCCTCACGCCCGAGGCCACGCTGTCCATCTGCAAGGCGCACATGCTCTCGCCCGAGGGCCGGTGCAAGACGTTCGACGCCTCGGCGGACGGGTTCGCCCGCGGCGAGGGCTGCGGAGTGCTGGTGCTGAAGAGGTTGTCGGACGCGGTGGCGGACGGGAACGAAGTGCTGGCGGTGATTCGAGGGACGGCGGTGAATCACGACGGGCCGAGCAGCGGCTTGACGGTGCCGAACGGGATGGCGCAGCAGGCGGTGATTCGGCAGGCGCTGGAGAACGGAGGGGTGAGAGCGGGGGAGGTGAGCTACGTGGAGGCGCACGGGACGGGGACGTCGCTGGGGGACCCGATAGAGGTGGACGCGATGTGGGGGGCGCTGGGGGAGGGGCGGAGC
>NZ_JABXEO010000114.1:0-19941 GCF_013372585.1 Myxococcus sp. AM010 | reverse complement strand
GGCATCATGGGCGTCATCCGGCAGTATGCACCGGGGCGGCGGTGGGGATGGGCGCGGCCCGTTTGGAGCGGGCCGGCATCCCGAAGCACGCTCGCAGCCAGGGCACCCGGGCCACCCCTTCACACAGGCCCCAGGTGAGGCCGAACGACAGCGTGAGCACCGCGAGGAAGAGACTCCCGGGGCCCACGTCCCAGTCCACGAGCGCGAAGCCGACGGCGACGATGCTCGTCTGGTGGAGGATGTAGAAGGGGTAGGCCCGCTCGCGCGCGTGCCGGAGCCAGGGGCGGCGGACGTGGATGCGGGCCCGCGCCCAGGCCAGCGCCGTCAAGATGAAGAGCCACTGCAGCGCGGTGCGGCCCAGCGTCTCCAGCGGGAAGGGGTATTCGTTTGGCGGCACCATGACGGCGAAGAGCAGGCCGCAGGCGGCCAGCAGCGCCTCGCGCCGGGCCACCAGGTACTTTACCACGCGCGGGCACCGGCCCAGCACGTGGCCTCCGAGGAAGAAGAGGCCGTAGTGGATGAAGGCCCGCGGGTCGTCCAGCAGCGCGTGCGTCTGGGGGAAGCGGCGCAGCAACACCTCGTTGAGCGCGAGCGGCAGGAACAGCCACGCCACGTTCCAGCCCCGGCTCAGCCACGTCTCGGCGCGCTGGAGCCAGGACTGGCCTCGCGCCGTGCGCAGCGCGGCGAAGAGCGGCAGCGCGAGCACGCAGTAGACGAAGAGGTACGCGATGAACCACAGGTGGTGCCAACTGAAACTGCCGGCGGGGTAGGGCACGAAGCCGAACACGGACGGATAGAAGTCCGCATAGCCGCCCTGGAACGTCCCGCGCTGGAGCCGCTCCACGTAGATTTGCGGCGGCACCACGACGAACATGCCGAAGACCAACGGGCCCAGGAGCCGCTTCGCGCGGTCCCCGGCGAAGGCTCCCAGCGAGCGCCGCTGCAGCGCGAACGCCGTGCCCAGGCCGGAGATGCACATCAGCAGCGGCATGCGGAGGTGATGCAGCACCTCCATGGGGGGCTCCAGCCACGGCAGGGCCTGGACGCTCTTCACGTGCCAGTCCCAGGTGTTGAACATCATCCCGGTGTGGAACAGGTGCAGCAGGAGAATGGCCACCACGCGGAGCCAGTCCAGGTCCGGGCGGTGCTCATCGGTGGGGTGCGGGGCGGCGGTGCTCATGGGTGAGCCTCCTTCCGCTCCGGGATACGCACCGCGCCCCGGGCGCTCCACGCCTCTGTCGCCAGCCGGTTCCACGGGGGGATGAGCCGGACGGGTGGGGTGGGGCGCAAAGGAAAGGGCCGCCCGGGTTGCCCCGGACGGCCCTCTCTCACTTCAGTGAAGCCCGCGGAGGACTACTCCGGCAGGACCTCGAGCTTGATCTTCGCGACGACTTCGCGGTGCAGGCGCAGCTCCACCTCGTAGTTGCCCAGGGCCTTGATGGGCTCGGGCAGGTGGATGTGGCGGCGGTCGATGCTCTGACCCTCGGCGGCGACCGCCTCCGCGATGTCCAGCGCCGTGACGGAGCCGAACAGCTTGTCCTGGTCGCCCACGCGGCGCTTGATGCTGACCTTGATGGCGCCAATCTTCTTCGCCTGCTCCTCGGCCGCGCCCTTCAGCTTGGCGTTCCGAGCGACGATGACCGCCTTCTCATGCTCCAGCTGGCGCAGGTTCTGCTCGCTGGCCAGCACCGCCTTCTTGCGGGGCAGGAGGAAGTTGCGGCCAAAGCCGTCCTTCACGGTGACGAGCTCCCCGGACTTGCCCAGGTGCTCGATGTCCTCACGCAGAATGACCTTCATGTTCAGTCTCCTGTGCGGACCGGCGGACTAGCCGACCACCGCGTTGTAGGGGAGGAGCGCGATGCCACGGGCGCGCTTGATGGCCACCGCCACCTCGCGCTGGTGCTTGGCGCAGTTGCCGGAGATGCGGCGGGGGATGATCTTGCCGCGCTCCGTGACGAAGTACTTCAGCGTCGCCTGGTCCTTGAAGTCCACCGACGCGTTCTTCTCCGCGCAGAAGCGGCAGACCTTCTTGCGGCCGAACCCGCGGCCACCGCCGCGCTTGTCGTCGTCACCGCCCAGCCCGCCGCCGCGGTCGCCGCGATCACCACCGCGGTCACCCCGGTCACCACCGCGCGAGCCACCACCGCCGAAGCCACCACCACCGCCACCACTGCGGGCGGGGGGGGCAGAGGCCGTCTTGCTATCCGTTCCGTTGCTCATGAGCGTTCTCGTATCCTGGAATGGTCTCTAGCGAATTGACCCAGGCGGCCCTCAGGCCTCCTCGGTCGACTCCTCCTCGGAGTCGCCGCTCTGCTCCTCGGCACGGAAGCCACCCTCGCGCTCCGCGGGAGCACCCGGACGGGCCTCCTCCACGTCGCCGGCCAGCTTCACGTCCTCGAGCACCGGACGCGTCTCGGGGTCCACCTCGTCCGCCAGCTTCACGGAGATGTAGCGGGTGACCTCGTCCAGGTTGCGGAGGTTACGCTCGATTTCCGCCACCAGCTTCGCGCCGCCCAGGAAGTGGGTGTGCACGTAGATGGCGCGGGGCTGCTTCGCCACGGGGAACAGGGTCTTCTTCTTGCCCCACACCGTGAAGCGGATGACCTTGCCACCCTCGCGGGAAACGATGCCGCGGACGCGCTCCTTGAGCTTGTCCACGTTGTCGTCCGTCAGGTCCGGCTTGACCAGGAAGATGGTCTCGTACTCACGAAGCCGCGTAGCGGCCTGCGTCTCAGACATTGTTTTCTCTCCCCTTGGGGTCGAGTGCCCTCCGGTGAATCCAGAGAGCGGGGAAACGGCCAGCGGACCCAGGTGGCCCACCGCCGGGGACGGGAAACCGCGCGCCCGTCACCTTCGCGCTACGTCCCGTGTACCAACACGGGAAGCTGGAAAAGAACATCCCACCGGGTCATCCCCGATGAGGGAACGGGCCTTCTATGGGGGGGCCCCCGCCAAGTCAAGCGGCCGGGCGCCTCGTCCGCCGGCCCGTGGGGGGCCCGGGGGCCCGCCTCAGGCCTTCCGGTTGAACCGGTTCATGGCCACCGACAGGCCCTCGCGAAGCCAGAGCTCCGTCATGTCCATGGCCCGGTCGATGAGCGCCTCCAGCTCCCGGCGCTCGCCGTCGTCGAAGTTGGACAGGACGTAGCCGGCCACGCGCTCGCGGGCGTTGGGCCCCTCTGGCTTGCCAATGCCGAAGCGCAGGCGGATGAAGCCCTCGTCGCCCAGGCTGGAGACGATGCTCTTGAGGCCGTTGTGGCCGCCGCTGCCACCGCCGGCCTTGAGCTGCAGCCGGCCCAGGGGCAGGTCCAACTCGTCATGGATGACGAGCACGTCCGCCACCGGCACCTTGAAGAAGCGCGCCGCCTCCGCGACGGAGCGGCCCGACAGGTTCATGAACGTCTGGGGCTCCACGAAGAGGACGCGCTCGCCCGCCAGGGTGCCCTGGCCGACCCTGGCCGCGAACTTCTCCTGGTTCAGCGCCGCGCGCGCCCGTGACAGCAGCGCCTCCACCACCATGAACCCGATGTTGTGCCGGTGCCGCTCGTACTCGCGCCCCGGATTGCCCAGCCCGACGATGAGCTTCATGACGTGGCTCCCGAAACGAGAAACGGGGCCAGCCCCTTGCCGGGCCGGCCCCGCTCCAGAAGGACCGCTGAAGGCGACAGCCTACTTCTTCGCCGGGGCCTTCGCGTCCTTGGCCGGCGCCGCCTTCGCGTCCTTGGCGGCCGGGGCCGCCGCCGCCGCCGCCGGACCGGCCTCCGCGGCCTCCGGCGCGCTGATGACGGCCAGGGTGTAGTTGACGTTCGTCTTCACCGACACGCCCTGGGGCAGCTTCAGGTCGTTGATGTGGAGCACCTCGGCGATCTTCATCGCCGTCACGTCCACCTCGATGCGCTCGGGGATGGCGGCGGGCAGCGACCAGACCTCGATTTCACGGCGGGCCTGGGTGAGCAGACCGCCGTCCGCCACGCCCTGCGCGCGGCCGGTGAGCACCAGCGGCACGTTGACCTTCACCTGCTCGGTGGGGCGCACGTCCAGGAAGTCGGCGTGCAGGATGGCGCGGGTGACGGGCTCCATCTGGTAGTCCTTCAGGAGCACCTGGCGGTCACCGCCCTCCACCTTGATCTGGATCAGGGTGTTGAACTTGTGCGGGGTGTTGATGGCCTGGCGGACCGCCTTGGGGTCCACGGAGATGTGGACCGGCTTCTCCAGGTGCTTGCCGTAGACGACGGCGGGAATCAGCCCCTGGGCGCGCAGGCGGCGGGCAACGCCCTTGCCGGAACCTTCACGCGGCTTGGCCTCGAGGGTGCTCGTATTGGCGGACATGGAATCCTCACGAATGGGACTGCGGGTGCCACCAGCCGCCCTGGCGCCCTCGGCATCCCGCCCCAGTGGCGGGCCCCGAAGACGGCGCCTGTGGAGGCTGCCGATGGAAGGGCGTGCACATGCCAGCCGGACGGCTTGGAGTCAAGCCGCCCGGCAGGCGGGCGCGGACCGGCTCAGACGAACAGCGAGCTGAGCGAGTCGGCGCGGTGGATGCGGGCAATGGCCTCGCCGAAGAGGCGGTCGGTGGTGAGCAGGCGGATCTTCGAGCAGGCCAGCGCCGCCGGAGACAGCGGCACGGTGTCCGTGAAGACGACCTCCTCCAGCACCGAGTCCTGGATGCGCTGGATGGCCGGGCCGGAGAGGATGGGGTGGACGGCGTAGGCCACCACGCGCCGCGCGCCCTTGGCCTTCAGCGCCGCGGCGGCCTGGGCCAGCGTGCCGGCGGTGTCCACCATGTCGTCCACCAGCACCGCGTCCTTGCCACTCACGTCGCCGATGAGGTTCATCACCTCCGACGCGTTGGGGCGGGGGCGGCGCTTGTCGATGATGGCCAGGCCCGTGTTCAGCCGCTTGGAGTACGCGCGGGCGCGCTCCACGCCGCCGGCGTCCGGGGAGACGATGACCAGCTCCTGCGACTCCGGGAAGCGCTTGCGCAGGTCCTCCAGGAACACCGGCGAGCCGTAGAGGTGGTCCGAGGGGATGTTGAAGAAGCCCTGGATCTGCCCGGCGTGCATGTCCATGGACACCACGCGCTGGGCGCCCGCCGACTCCAGCAGGTCCGCGATGAGCTTCGCGGTGATGGGCGTGCGCGGGGCCACCTTCCGGTCCTGACGGGCGTACCCGTAGTACGGGATGACGGCGGTGATGGAGCCGGCGCTGGCCCGCTTGAGCGCGTCGCACATGATGAGCAGCTCCATCAGGTGGTCGTTCGCCGGCGGGCAGGTCGACTGGAGGACGAAGATATCGTGGCCTCGGACGTTCTCGCCGATCTCGACGTGGATCTCCCCGTCCGAGAACCGGCCGACCTCCGCCTTGCCCAGAGGGCGCTTGAGGTACTCACAGATGCGATGCGCCAGGCCGGGATTCGAGTTCCCGGCGAACACCTTGAAGTCACGCGGCTGCATGGTGGGGCCGCTGACTAACCTGGACGCGGACGGAAGGAAAGAAGTCGTTAGTCCAGGTCCGCTGGTGCCGCGACGAGCATCCCGGCTTGCGCCTGATGAAGGTGCCGCTCGTACTCTATCAAGATGACGCGTTCCATTTGACTCCGCGTATCCGCGTTGAGCGGGTGGGCAATGTCCTTGTACGTCCCATCCTTCCGCTTCTTGGCTGGCATCGCGATGAAGAGCCCGGTCGAGCCGTGAATGACCTTCAAATCGCGAATGACGAAGCAGTGATCCAAGGTGATGGTGACGTACGCCTTGAGCTTGTCCTCTTCGACCGGAAACACCCGGACGTCGGTGATGTTCATGGTCCCCCCCCGAACCCGAAAGGTCGGAGCTGAGGGGAAGCCTGGGACATACTGGGTGTCAAATGCAAGCGCGGGCGCGAGAGAGATTCGCGCCACTGTTCAATGCCCCCACAGTCGGCCGCTGCGAGTGGAGCCTAGTTCAGCATTTGCGGCCAGTGAATGACCAGGTGGGTCAGGAACGCGAGGTGGTAGACCACGATGACGGCATACACGGCCGCGCCCAGCCGGATGGCGATGCGGCTGGCGTTGAGGTGCCGGTGGAGGCACAGGAGCCACAGGCCCGCGTTCACGATGACCAGCTTGGCGAACATGAAGAAGAGCGGGGACTGCTCATAGGCCACCCGCATGATGGGGTTGAGCTCCTCGGCCACCCCCAGCTGGAGGAAGAAGAGCGTGAAGAGCCCATCCAGCAGGTTCAGCATCAACAGCGCCACGGACGCCGGTGACAGGTAGAAAGAAGCCTTGCTGCCCCACGCCCCGCCCTGCATCGGTCCAATCGTCGCCGCCACGCCCATCCCCCTTCGCCGGTCCGAGGCCAGTGCTCTTCAAGAGCCTTGCCAACGCCCGCGAGGCCCGGTGACGGGCAGGCGAGGAAGCGGGCGACAGCGGGGGTCGATTCGGCTATGGGACGGGCGTGGCGGGAAGTTGACTCCCCTGGGGTCGTGGCAGACTATCCGCGCCCCTTCCGCCCCCGGCCCGTGAGCGTTCCTTGCATCAATTCCCCAAAGATATCGGGTGGATAGAGGTCATCTGCGGTTCGATGTTCTCCGGCAAGACGGAGGAGCTGATCCGCCGCGTCCAGCGCGCCGTCTACGGCAAGCAGCGGGTGCAGGTCTTCAAGCCGCGCATCGACAACCGCTACGACGAATCCGCGGTGGTGAGCCACTCGCAGCTCAAGGTGATGTCCACCGCCATCGAGCGGGCTGAAGAGATTTTTTACAGGCTCGCGCCCGACACCCAGGTGGTGGGCATCGACGAGGTGCAGTTCTTCGGTTCAGAAGTGGTCGCCGTGGTGGAGGCGCTGGCCAACAAGGGCCTGCGCGTCATCTGCGCGGGGCTGGACCAGGACTACCAGGGGCGCCCCTTCGAGCCGATGCCCCAGTTGATGGCGGTGTCGGAGTACGTGACGAAGGAGCTGGCCATCTGCGTGGTGTGTGGGAACCCGGCCAACCGCTCCCAGCGCATCGTGTCCAGTGGTGAGCGGGTGGTGGTGGGGGCGGCGGGCGCGTACGAGCCGCGCTGCCGCAAGTGTCACGTGGCGGAGCCGGCGGAGGGCACGCCGCCGCAGACCCTGGAGCTGTTCGACTGAGCGGGAGCTGAACGGATGCGCGACACCCTGTACTCCAATGTTCCCTTCAAGCTGAACGAGATGACCCACCACTATGGGCCTCACGTCCACCTGGTGGGAAATCCCTTTCTCCTGACCCAGCTGGCCACGCTGTGTTCGAAGGGCGTCATCCAGCCGCAGATCAACCGCCTGGTGGAGACGCTGTACGTCGACCTGGTGAAGACGGTGCTCAACGCGGAGTTCCCGCGGAAGAACGTCAGCCTGCCCACGCGGATGATCGACTCCACGCCCCAGGGCCTCTACCAGGGGGAGGTCATCGACCCGCAGGTGCGGGTGGTGACGGTGAACATCGCCCGGGCGGGCACGCTGCCGTCGCAGGTGACGTACGACCTGATGAACGCCACGTTGGACCCGACGGTGGTGCGCCAGGACCACATCATCATGAGCCGGATGATTGACGCCGCGGAGGCGGTGGTGGGCTCGGAGATTGGCGGCGCGAAGATTGGCGGCGACGTGGACGACGCCTTCGTGCTCTTCCCGGACCCCATGGGGGCCACGGGGGGGAGCCTGTCCACGGCGATTTCGCTCTACAAGAAGAAGGTGCCCGGGACGCCCCGGCGCATCATCACCCTGAACCTCATCGTCACGCCGGAGTACCTGCGGAAGATGACCACGGACCATCCGGACGTCATCATCTACGCGCTTCGGTTGGACCGGGGCCTGTCCCCGCCGGAGGTGTTCGGCACCGAGCCGGGCGCGCTCTGGGAGAAGGAGCGGGGCCTGGATGACCGGCAGTACATCGTCCCTGGAGGCGGCGGCTTCGGGGAGATCATGAACAACGCTTACGTGTAGCGGAGGAATCTTGGCGTTCTACGAGCAGGAAGTCGGTGTCCTGATTCCCGAGGACAAGTTGCAAGCGCGCGTGCGCGAGCTCGCGGCGGAGATTACGCGCGACTACGCGGGCAAGGACCTGACGCTCATCTGCGTGCTGAAGGGCTCGGCGTTCTTCGCCATCGACCTGGCGAAGCACATCGACCTGCCGGTGAAGTTCGAGTTCCTGGGCGTATCCAGCTACCAGGGCGGCACGGAGTCCACGGGCGAGGTGCGCATCACCACCGATGTCAGCAAGCCCATGGCGGGCAAGCACCTGCTCATCATCGAGGACATCATCGACACCGGGCTCACCATGCAGTTCCTGCTGGAGAACCTGCGCGCCCGGCACCCCGCGTCCCTGAAGGTGTGCACGCTGCTGGAGAAGCCCTCGCGCGCCCGGACGCAGGTGGACATCGACTACAAGGGCTTCGTCATCGAGGACCTCTTCGTCGTCGGCTACGGGCTCGACTTCGGCGAGGTGTACCGGAACCTCCCCTTCATCGGGGTGATGAAGAACAAGTAGTCCCGGCCGGGTGCCGGCGCCGCCCACTGTGCGCGGCGCCGCACCGGCTGGAGCACGCCGTCACATGAGCGGGCAGAGGTCGGCGAAGTCGCAGCGCACCTCGATGGCGTCGCAGTAGAGCGAGCACGTCGTGTACATCCCGCACGACTGCGTGCCCGAGGGACACCGGATGAAGGTGCCGTTGGGGCAGGGATACTTGAGCGTGTCGCAGTTGTAGAGCTCGCTCTCGCGCTGGCCCAGGTCTGCTTCAACCTCCGGCGCATCCACCGGACCACAGCCAACCGCGGACAGCAGCGTCGTCACAGCGAGCAGCAGCGTTGCAGCCTTCATGACAAGTCCTTTCGAGGTGGGGGACGGCTCATGCAGGCTGTCGCCCACCAGCCTGAAAGTCAAAGCGGGCGTGTCTGTGAATGGCCGGGGAGGCGGAGGGCCTTGGGCCGCGCACGGGGGCCGCTCAGCGGCCGTGACGCGGTGCTTCGCGTTGTCGTCTCCCGGTCCATGCACAGCGTGCCTGGAAGAATGCGCTGAGGCGTGGCGTCTGGGCGCGTGAAACGAGGCGGACCATGGATGCATCCACGGACAGGGCCGCGCTGGCTCGGGCGGGCAAGCACCACCGCAACGAAGCCGTCCGGAAGTACGTTGCCGAGTTCATCGGGACGTTCGTCCTGGTGCTGGGCGGCGTCGGGGCGGCCGTGCTGGCGGGGGACCACATCGGCTTCCAGGGGGTAGCGCTCGCCTTTGGCCTGTCGCTGCTGGCCATGGTGTACGTGATTGGGCCCATCTCCGGCTGCCATGTGAACCCGGCGGTGACGCTGGGCCTCTTGCTGACGGGGAAGATGGAGGGCAAGGACGCGGCCGGCTACGTGGTGGCGCAGTGCGTGGGGGCCATCGTCGCGGCGGGCGTGGTGCTGCTGATTGCCCGGGGGATGCCCGGGGGCTACTCGGTGGCGACGCAGGGGCTGGCGACCAATGGCTACGGCGCCGCCTCGCCGGATGGCTTTGGCATGGGGTCGGCCTTCCTCACCGAGGTGGTGCTCACCTTCCTGCTCGTCTTCACGGTGCTGGGCGCCACGGACGCGCGCGCGCCGGTGGGCTTCGCGGGGCTGGCCATTGGCCTGGTGCTGACGCTCATCCACCTGGTGGGGATTCCGGTGACGAACACGTCCGTGAATCCGGCGCGCAGCCTGGGGCCGGCGTTGTTCGCGGGGAGCGTGCCCCTGGGGCAACTGTGGCTGTTCATCGTGGCGCCGCTCCTGGGAGGCGCCACCGCGGCGGCGGTGTACCGCACGGTGTTCCGTCCTTCCGTGCCCATCAGCGCGGAGGAGGCCGAGCGGGCCCTGCGGCGCGAGCGTGAGGCGCGCATCACGGACCAGCGGGCCGGAACGCGCGCCCCCGTTTGATGCCGTGGGGCGCTTCTCGCGAGGGGCGCCGGCGGGTACGGTGACCGGGAACAGGGGCCTGTCGTGCCCCCTCTGGAGCCGCCATGTTCTTCGACGCGACGCGCCTCACGGCCTACTACCTGGCGGCGCTCGCGCTCATCCTGACGCCCGGGCCGGACACGCTGTACGTGCTGGCCCGGAGCGTGGGGCAGGGGCGCAAGGCGGGCATCGTCTCCGCGCTGGGCATCTTCGTCGGGGGCCTGTTCCACATCGGCGCGGCGGCGCTCGGGCTGTCGGCGTTGCTCGCGACGTCGGCGCTGGCCTTCTCCGTGGTGAAGTGGGGCGGGGCGGCCTACCTGGTGTGGATGGGCGTGCAGATGCTGCGCTCCCAGGACGGCGCCCCCGAGGAGGTGCGGGCACTCCCGGCCCTGGGCCTGCGGCGCATCTTCCGCGACGGCGTCGTCACCAACGTGCTGAACCCGAAGGTGGCCGTGTTCTTCCTGGCCTTCCTGCCGCAGTTCGTGGACGCGTCCGCGGGCTCGACGGGGCTCCAGTTCCTGGGGCTCGGGTTGATGTTCGCCGTCACGGGCACGTCGTGGCTGGTGCTGCTGGCGGCGACGGCCGGGGCCTTCGGGGGCTGGATGCGGCGCAACCCGAGGGTGGCGGCGTGGCAGAAGCGCGTCACGGGCGGCGTCTTCGTGGTGCTGGGGGCGCGGCTGGCGTTGCAGCGCCAGGCGTAGGCGTCAGACGAGCGCCTTGATGACCACGTAGAGCACGTAGAGGACCCACGGCACGGCGGCCAGCAGCCCGAGGACTCCGAGCAGGCCGGCCCAGACGGGGTAGCCCTTGCGCCAGGGCAGGAGCAGGAAGGTGCCTCCGGCGAGCGCTGGCAGGGGCAGGAGGTTGAGGGCGGCCAGCTTCGCGCTCATCAGGCCCCAGGCGCGCAGCAGGTCGCCGTCCCGGAGGAGCGCGAGGAAGCGCTCCACGCGGCCGGGGAGCAGGGAGGGCTCGAAGGGCACGGCGAAGCCGCTCACGAACTGGCGCAGGGCCTCCGTGGGCCCCAGGCAGGCCATGGCGATGGCGACCTGGAGGACCCAGGGCAGGAGGATGACGGCGGCGTGCAGGGGCGGGGAGAGCTGGAGCAGGCGGCTCCTGGCGGGGGCGCCCTCGACGGTGGGCTCGTCGAAGCTCACCGCGCTGCCGAGCGCCAGGGGGCGGAAGGCCCACAGGATGCTCCCCAGGCGGGCGGAGAGCAGGGTGGGGCCGTAGCCGAGGACGATGGACACGGGCCGTGCGCCCAGGGTGCTGGCCACGGCGGCCTGCGCCAGCGCCCAGAGGGCGTTGACGGCGAAGAAGAGCATCCAGAGCCAGAGGAGTTGGGACAGGCGGTCCATGCGGTGCGTCCCTGTCTACCATGACCCGGGGTGGCCTCCATGCGCGGGTGGGGCACCAATCACCCTGGAGCGTGGCGCCGCGTCTCTGGTAGGCATCCGGGCCGAGGAACTCATGGCCTACGGCATCGCGAATCACCTCTGGATTCATGGGAGCCCGGACCGGTCCAGGGTCCGTCAATGGATGGACGCCGCACTGGGGACGTCGTTCGGGGAGCAGCCTCGGAGCGACATCGTCGTCGCGGACGTCTTCCAGTTCGGCCCGGCGCTGACGCTCATCGACGTGCAGGTGCTCGGAGCGCCGCGCGTCGTCGAAGGCGAGGCGGAGGCGGCGGAGCAGGACGGCTTCCTGACGCGCGTGGCCAGCCTGGCGAAGGAAGCGGGCTTCAAGTGCACGCGGGTGTGGATGGGCGACGTGGGCACCATGGCGTGGGAGCTGGAGTCCCAGGGCGAGGAGGGCGTGCCCGTGGGGGCGAAGCGAGAGGACGAGGCGCTGAGCACGCGGGGGGCGGACGGGTGGACCGTGGACCCGCTGGCGCCCGTGGTGGCGCGCGAGGTGATTCGGAGCATCGTCAAGCTGCCGCTGGAGGAGGTCCACCACTACATCGACTGGGCGGTGAGCTGCCGCAGCGCGATGGCGGCGGGGACGCCGGTGGAGGGCTTCAACCTGACGCGCGCGTCGAGGCTGATGGCCACGCACTACCTGGTGTGGAAGGGGAAGGTGCTGCCCAAGCCGACGCCGGTGAGCGAGATGGCGCCGAAGCTGGGACGGGCTCGGAGGATGCGCAGGGCGGCGACGTTGGTGCCCGCGGCGCGCGTCTGGGGACTGGTGCTGCTGGTGGCCTTCGTGGTTCCCGCCGTGCTGTACCACTTTATCTTCGCTCCGCCGGTGGAGAGCCCGGTGACGGGCTTCGTGCTCAGCGGGGTGATGACGCTGGTCTGGGCCCTGTTCGCCCTGGTTCGGTTTGATGACTTCCAGGGCCGGCCGGTGCGGCTACCGTGGCGGGTGGCGCTGTTCGTCGGGGGGCATCTTGTGGTGGGGGCGTTACTGTGGTTGCTCCATGGGATGCCGACTTGACGCTCGACTCATTCGCTTTGGTTTGTCCCTGGTATGGGGCCTGCGGCTGAATGCGCGCAGCGTTGTGCAAAGAGGGGCAGCGATACTTCATATTCTTTGAGGAGACGCTGGGATTATTTCTCGGAAGTGATCCACCACGCTAGCGGTTTGCTTGAATCAGGTTCGTACACATTTCCGAACCACCACAGGTAACCATCGGTCTTTTACACAAATTGAGAGAGCGCGCTTTCCACGGGGAAAGGCATCCTTTGAATTTTGAAGGGCACAGAGAGGACGAGAATTCGCCCTGGACCACCCTCGCACCAGCCGCAAAGCTGATCGGCGAGCACGCGAAGAGCAGCGCGATTTGTTCCACCCTCTGCTCTTGCTCTTGCTCTTGCTCTTGCTCTTGCTCTTGGATGGCGACAATGATTGGTTGCCGCCTCGTCTGATTACCTCGTATCCGCGAGGAATATCCGCGCGAAGGAAGGGAGATAGAGGCTCCATACGCCAGCCCATCGGTGAATGTAAGTGATGGAGGCTCCCATGTTCGATGTCTTCGACTTCAATGTGGCCTCAAGCGAAATTTAATTACTTTGATTTGTCGTTCAAGGTCGAAAGGGTGGTTTTGGGGTTAAGGGCCCGCTCACAATTTACTTAGCCCTGAGAGGCGTTCCCATTCCCGGAAAATCGGCCTCCAGGCGCAGAAAACGGCCAAGTGATTTCTGATCGGGCCCTTATTGGGTTCGGAGATGTGTGTCTTCGGGCGGGCATCGTTTTTTTGGGAGGAGTCACTGTTTTGAACTAGGCGTTAATGCGGATGTCATTCCAGCACGGGCAAACTCGCGCATGAGAATTTTCGCGAGTCGAGAGTTGGGGTTCTTTGATGTGATTCGCCGGCACGCCTCCTTGAATGATTGTGATGCTTTATAGAATATGTCTGTCGGAGTTCCGTTCCGAAGATACCGCGAAAAAACATCAAAAGTGGTCTGTCGAGAATGCGAACTACATGTGTGGAGGAAATCCTCGAGTTCATCAATGGATGCATCATTGAGCCGTGCGATGTATCCATTGTTCTCGTCCCTGTTTGAGGCAAGATCGTCGAAGGCTTGGTTGATGGAGGGGGCAGGGAAGAGATTGTGCCTTTCTGTTTTGATGGCGGAGCATAGTAGGGGATGAAGTCCGTCGATACTGTGTTGATATTGAAGGCTGTCCATTTTGGCGAATGTGTTTATTTCGTTATTGTGGCTTGAGATCCATTCCTGTGCGATCTGTGGGCCTGTTGAACTTGATAGGTGCTCGTCGGCGAGCTTGATTGCGGCGTTGATGGTGCCGAGGTCAATGATGTCGACACTCTTGAGGATGTCGGAGATTAAGCGATTGATTTCGTCCCGAGGGAAGTTAGTGTCCCAGCGAATTCGATGGTGGGCGAGCCTCAAATTTTCTTCGATTTTGGAGATGCGTTGCCGTCGATCAAAGAGCTCGCGATAGCTCTTCAATGCAGCGCGGTCGAGATATCCGCGTTCAAGATATGGCACCAACACCTGAGACTCGAATTCGTCGGAATGGACCAGTTTGTACTCATCCAGCAGGCTCTTTGCCTCTCTTTGGTCTTCTGTTAGTTTCTCAGGATCTTCAAATTTCAACAGATATGGATTAAGGGCCTGTTCGATCGTGAGAGGGTTTTTGTGTGTTCCCTGATGGATTCCGACAAACAAGGCAATGCTGGGGATGAGGAATGGCCATTGGTGTGGAAGAATGTGTCCTGTTTCATCTAGCGCCCTGTATGTGCGCCGCATTCGCTGGATTGTTCTGATGTTTGTGATGTTTAATTGTTTGATGCAGTTTGTGAACGTCTCAAGGTGCTTTTGCGGCATCTGGCCAAGGCCAATCGAGATGGAGTTGTCTGTTGTTATTGTCAGGGCGATCTCCATGTTTATTACCTTTTCTCTTAGCTCGTGCCATTTCGAATCTTTGGATATTTCGTTTTTGTTGATAATTAATATTATTTTGGCGCTGCCGAGAGTTGTCAGATGCGTGATGAAGCCCAGTAGTTCTGTTGCGTCGATTTTGTCGGTGGCGCGTTCAATGTCGTCGAATGCGATGAGTGGTTTGCTGGGGAATGATTCCAGTAGGCTAGGGAGGAGTGATTGGAGATCTGCGAGCGATGTGGTGATTTTTAGTCCGTCTGGGAGCTTGCTGTTTACGTATCCGATCGCGGCCTCTGTTGCCTTGGCTGTGAATTTTGCCGTTGTGGATTGTCCGATTAGTAGCGCGCTTAGTGTGGCGGATTTGAGGGCGTCGATTGAGTTATGGTTTAGGCATGAGATGTAGATTGGATGGAATTCCAATGTCTTTGCTTCGGGTAGGATGTCGTTCCATAGATGCGTCTTCCCTGAGCCCCAATCTCCGTGGAGGGCGATTACCGGGGTTTCAGATAGGCGTAGCGCGTCAAGAAGGGCAGTTTTGGCTTGATTGAAGCTCATGTGGTCTCCTTTGGAGGGGCTGATAACTGAATGGGCTGGCAGTCCGCTTGGCGAATGCACCTGCAAATAGGCGAACGGCTCGTCCTGAGCTGTGTGCACCAGCGCCAAGACGTAGGTGCTGCTCAACTACTTGAGCATCCAGCGAGCTTGCTGTGTGTGTGATGGCTGGTGTAGATGAAGAGCATTGACAATCTCCTGGGTGGGCGATGCCGTAGCGCTCATTTTCTTCTCTTTCCAGGCCTGGAATCAAGACCGCCAAGAATCATGCCTGGGGTCATTTGTACATGCATGTTATGCTTCTTAGACTCGATATAGACGCCATCCTAGCCGCTGAGCCACTGCGCGACTTGAGCGAAGCTCACGGTGCTTCGTGCCACGAGGTAGGGGAGTGTTCCTGAACTTTCAGTGTGGCGCTGACGTGGGCCGCGAGTTTGCGGCATTCATTGAACTGCCGGACTTAGACATCTAAAAAATCCGACATGGGCTTTGCGTCGAGGGGCTTCGGTCCTCAAGCCGGACAATCTGGTGTCCTTCATTCCCGAGGCGTCGGGAACCGTCTTCGCCATTACTTGGGGCGCGAAGCCTCCGTGGCGGCGGAGTACATGGAGTGGGCTGCTCCGGGCGGCACGAAGCCTCGCTGGCGTAAGATCCGCTCTGGTAGGAGTCAGTCCGAGTAGCGAAGCTGGCAGCTTCGGGGAAAACGCTCACGCGTGGTCAGTTCATGGCCGTCGCTGGACGGAGCGCCGTGCTGGACGCACTCAAAAAGTTGCCGCAGCCGGCTCCAACTCGCATGGCGTGGAGTTCGTCACAATGCTCGTCGGGATCTCCCTGGAAGGAGTGCAGGCGATGAATCAAGGAGTCGCGGCTCGCGCCCCTGTGACTCCACCCATCCATGCGATGGAGGAGGGGACTCCCGAGCCTCCGAAACGCCTCTGGTGGAAGTTCTGGTGACCCGTCCGCGCGCTGCCCTCAACCGGGGCGCCTGAAACCGCGCCCCGGGACACAGCGCACAGCCGTTCAGAACGCCGCGTCGAGAACCACGTCGGTCGCCGCACCAACCCCAACAGCGACCTGGTACGACGACACGCGGCGCTCGAAGAAGTTCGTGAGCTCCTGCACGTCCTGCAGGTCCATGAAGTGCAGCGGGTTCTTCGTGCCGAACACCGGCGACATGCCCAGCATCTGGAGCCGCTGGTCCGCCACGTACTCCAGGTAGCCGCGCATGTCCTGCACGGACAGGCCCATGACGCCGCCGCTCAGCAGGTCCTGGGCGAACTGAAGCTCGCACTCCACGGCCTCGCGGAGCATCGCCACCACGTCGCGCTCCATCTGGGCGTCGAAGAGGTCCGGCTCCTCCTTGCGCGCCACCTGGATGGCCTCGTAAGCAAAGGCCATGTGCGCGCTCTCGTCCCGGAACACCCAGTTGGTGCCCGCCGCCAGGCCGTTCAGCAGGCCCTTGCTGCGCAGGAAGTACACGTAGGCGAAGGCCGCGAAGAAGAAGAGGCCTTCAATGCAGCCCGCGAAGCAGATGAGGTTCAGCAGGAACTGCCGCCGGTCCTGCTTCGTCTGCAGCGTGTCCATCCCCTGGATGCTGTCCATCCACTTCATGCAGAACCGCGCCTTGCGCTGGATGGAGGGGATGTTGTCGATGGCCGCGAAGGCCATCGCCCGCTCGGCCTGGTCCGGAACGTAGGTGTCCAGCAGCGTCAGGTAGAACTGGACGTGCAGCGCCTCCTCGTAGAGCTGGCGCGACAGGTACATCCGCGCCTCGGGCGCGTTCAGGTGCTTGTACAGGTTCAGCACCAGGTTGTTGCCGACGATGCTGTCTCCCGTCGCGAAGAACGCCACCAGCCGGTGGATGAGGTGGCGCTCCGCGTCCGTCATCTTCGAGCGCAGGTCCACCAGGTCCGTGGAGAAGTCCACCTCCTCCACGGTCCACGTGTTCTTGATGGCGTTCCGGTACATCTCGAAGAACTGCGGATACGCCATCGGGCGCAGCGTGAGATTCAGGCCAGGGTTCAACAGCATCGCTTCCGTGCTCCTCGCGCCGCGGCGCGGTGATTCGATTCAGTCGTTCTGCGGCGAAGCGTCAGCGTCCAGCAGGGCCTACTGGCAGGCCTCGCACGCCTCCGGGTTCTCCAGCGAGCAGGCCACCGCCTCGGCCTCGGTCGCCTTCGCCACCGGGGCAGGGGCGGCCTGCGCCACGCTGGCCCCGCCACCCGTGCCCACCGTCGCCTTCGCGATCCGCGTCGCCGGGCGCGAGCGCAGGTAGTAGGTGGTCTTCAGGCCCTTCTGCCACGCGTAGAAGTACATCGAGGACAGCTTCCCGATGTTCGGCGTCTCGACGAAGAGGTTGAGCGACTGGCTCTGGTCGATGAACGCCCCGCGGTCCGCGCCCATGTCCAGCAGCGCGCGCATCGGCAGCTCCCACGCCGTGCGGTACACCGTGCGGAGGTTCTCCGGCAGCTCGGTGATGTCCTGCACGCTGCCTTCCGCCATCTTGATGCGGTTGCGGATGTTCTCGTTCCACAGCCCCAGCGCCTGGAGGTCCCGCACCAGGTAGCGGTTCACCTGGAGGAAGTCACCCGACAGCGTCTCGCGCTTGAACAGGTTCGACACCTGCGGCTCGATGCACTCGTAGCAGCCGACGATGGAAGCAATCGTCGCCGTGGGCGCAATCGCAATCATCAGCGAGTTGCGCAGGCCGTGCTTCATGATGCGCTGGCGCAGCGCGTCCCAGCGCGCCGTGTCCTCGGGCACCACGCCCCAGTGGTCGAACTGGAGCTCGCCCTTGGCCGCCCGCGTCTCCGGGAAGGACTCGTGCGCGCCGTACTGCTCGGCCAGCTCGCACGACGTGGTCAGCGCCGCGAAGTAGATCTCCTCCGAAATCTTCTTCGACAGCGCGCGAGCCTCCGCCGAGTCGAAGGCCAGCTTGAGCTGGAAGAAGACGTCCTGGAGGCCCATCAACCCCAGGCCCACCGGGCGCCAGCGCTTGTTGGACGCCGCCGCTGCGGAGATGGGGTAGTAGTTCAGGTCGATGACGCGGTCGAGCTGCCGCATCGCGAGCTGGGCGTTGGCGCGCAGCCGGTCGAAGTTGAACTTCCCGTCCACCAGCATCCGGCTCAGGTTCAGCGAGCCCAGGTTGCACACCGCCGTCTCACCCTGGCTCGTCACCTCCAGGATTTCGGTGCACAGGTTGGACAGGTGGATGACGTTGCCGGCCTTGCCCGTCTGGTTGCTCTTGCGGTTGCTGATGTCCTTGAAGGTCATCCAACCGTTCCCCGTCTGCGCCAGGCACTTCATCATCCGGGCGTAGAGGTCCCGCGCCTTCACCTTGCGCATGGCCAGGCCGTCCGCCTCCGCCTTCGCGTAGGCCTGCTCGAAGGCGTCGCCGTACAGGTCCGTGAGGTGGGGGACGCGCTTGGGGTCGAACAGGCTCCAGTCGCCGTCCGCCTCCACGCGCTTCATGAAGAGGTCCGGCACCCAGTTGGCCAGGTTCAGGTTGTGCGTGCGGCGCGCGTCGTCGCCGGTGTTCTCACGCAGCTCCAGGAAGTCCTCGATGTCCGCGTGCCACGTCTCCAGGTACACGCAGCACGCGCCCTTGCGCTTGCCACCCTGGTTCACCGCCGCCACGGAGGCGTCCAGCGTCTTCAGCCAGGGGACGATGCCGTTGGAGTGCCCGTTGGTGGACTTGATGAGCGAGCCGCGCGCGCGCACCCGGTGGTACGCCACGCCGATGCCGCCGGAGAACTTCGACAGCATCGCGATGTCCGAGTACTTCTTGTAGATGGCGTCCAGCTCGTCCGCGGGCGAGTCCAACAGGAAGCAGCTCGACAGCTGCTCGTGACGCGTGCCTGAGTTGAACAGGGTGGGGGAGCTGGGCAGGTACTCCAGCGAGCTGAACAGCCGGTACAGCTCGATGGCCTCATTCACGTTGTCGCCGCTGAGCGCGCTGGCCACGCGGAGGAAGAACTCCTGCGGCGTCTCCAGCACCTCGCGCGTCTGCGGGTTCTTCAGCAGGTACCTGTCATAGACGGTGCGCAGGCCGAAGTACTCGAAGAGGTCGTTGCGCGACGGGTCGATGGCCGCGTTGAGCTTGCGCGCGTTGGCCTGGACGAACTGGAGCAGCCGGTCCGCGATGAGCCCGTGCTTGTGGCCCGCCGCGACGGACTGGCTGAAGGAGTGGATGTCCTGGTTGCTGACCTCCTTCTGGATGAAGGTGGCCAGCAGGCGCGCGGAGAGGCGGCCGTACTCGGGCTCCTCCACGATGAGGGCGGCGGCCGTCTGGATGGAGAGGCTGTCCAGCTCGCGCGTCGTCGCGCCGTCATACAGGCCGGAGATGGTCTTCGTGGCCACGCGCATCGCGTCCACGCGGGGCAGGCCCACGCAGGAGCGGCCCACGGCGCGCACAATCTTGTTGAGGTCCACCGTCTCCGTGCCGCCGTTGCGCTTGCGCACCCGCATGGAGGTCGCGCTGAAGTCGCCCGCCGTGGGCTCGGAAGCAACCGCGCCCGAGGCAGCGGCGCCCGTCGGCGCTGTCGTCGTCGCCGGCGTGGACGGGCCGGAGGAGACGGGCGGGACAGACATGTTGGCGGAAGGCTTCACGGGCGTATCGAAGTTCACGAGCGGCTCACTCCAGACAAAAGCAGGGCGCTTCGGGCAGACACGAGGCCTGTCCAGGGAAGCGGACTCCCCCACCACGTTACTGGAAAATTGTTCAGGTGAATCCCGTTCCGGCGGGACGGGACTAGCGGCTGGAATCGACGGCGTGTCTGGGGGGATTCATGGGCCAGATTGATGTTGTAAGCAAGAAACCCACAATCCCTCCTCTTCCCCGCTCCCAGCCACATCGGCTGGTGGGGCGCCATCGACCAGCCACAAGCTATGGGGGGGTATCCAGCCTGTCAACGCGAGATCTAGTGCTCGGCCCGGCATGGCCCGTGCAATCTATGATCGATCTCCGAGCCGATCTCGCAGTCGTTCGGTGAACAGTGCGTGCCCCCTCCCAGGGACGTGGAGTGTGGGCGTCCTGGAATCCACCGTGGGCGGTCAGAAAGGGCCCTACGGAGGGGTTGGAACCACACCGCCCGCATCCGCCCCGGTGGGGGCCTGGGGGGCCTCGTCCAGGGCCTCCCCGGTGGTCTCTG
>NZ_JABXEO010000113.1:0-20176 GCF_013372585.1 Myxococcus sp. AM010 | reverse complement strand
ACCCCATTCTCGCGCCCCGTCCACCGCTCCAGCAAGGCGAGCAGCGCAGGGAAGAAGACCGTGGTCCCCAAGAAGGTGCACATGACCCCCAGTAGCGCAATCTGACCGATACTCCGCAGCCCCTGGTGGTTGGCGACCAGCAGCGCGCCATACCCGGCCGCGTTGGACAGCGTGGCCACCACGGCCGCCAGCCCCGTATGGCGCACCACCTTGCCGAGCGAGCCGGGCCCCTCCTCCTCGTACCGGTGGAACAGATGCACCGAGTTGTCCACGGCGATGGCCAGCAGGTTGGGCAGCACCACCGCGTTGATGAAGTTGAGCTGGACGTCGAAGAGGTACATGCCCCCGCCAGGCACGTCATGCCCAGGAACAGCGGCCCGGTGACGAGCAACGCGCGCTTGAAGCCGCGCAGGCTCACCAGGATGACGACGAACACCACCGCGGCGGCGGACCCCAGGATGAGCGGCCCGTCCGCGCTCACCAGCGCGAAGATGCGCGCGGCGATGCGGTTGCTGTCCAGCACGGCCAGGTCGATGCCGCGCGCCTTCGCGCCCTCCACCACCTGGTCGATTTGCGTGGCCCAGCGCCGCAGCTCCTCGGTGTCGGAGTTGGAGACGGACGGGAACAGGAGCAGGAAGGTGCCCTTCCCGTCCGTGGCCTCGAAGCGCCGGCGCACCTCCACCGGCACCGCCTCCAGGCCGTAGGGCTTCGCCGCCAGCATCCGCTGGAACTCCCGCAGCCGCGCGTCCTCGCGAAGCGCCGCGGGCAGGTCCTCCAGTTCTTGGAAGGCCTCGCGCAGGGCCGCCAGCTCCACCTCCCGGCGCTCTCCATCGGAAGGCAGCAGGTCGTTGAGGGACGCGGAGCCGAGGATGGCGGAGTCCGCGCCGTTGCGCTGCTTCACCTCCGCGATGACGGCCTCCACCTGCGCCGCCTGCGCCACGTCGTCCACCAGGAAGATGGCCGGGTTGAGGGGCTGGCCCAGCTGTTCGGTGACGCGGTCATCCAGGCGCGACGCCGGGGACTCGCCCTTGAGCTTGCGCATGTCCGTCTCGAAGCCCAGCTGGGGCGCCACGGAGACGGAGAACGCGGCGAAGCCCACCACCGACAGCGCCAGCCCGGCGATGACGCCCGTGGGCCAGCGCCGCCACGCCCGCTCCGGCGGGGCCACCTGGGGCGCGGTGGCCTCCGCCGCCGCGTCCGCGCGGGCCGGACGCAGGCGCTCCGCGATGGCCAGCAGCGACGGCCCCATCGCATACGTCGCGAGCACGGCCAGCAGCACGCCCAGGCCGGCCAGCAGGCCGAACTGGTTGAAGGCCTGGAACTGGGCCAGCAGCAGCACGAAGAACGCCGCCGCGTTCGTCACCGCGGACGTCACCGCGCCGCGGAAGGTGCCGCGCACCGCCGCGGCGATGGCCTCGCGCGCCGGCCGCGTGCGCCGCTCCTCCCAGTACCGCATGTACAGGTGGACGCCATACTCGATGCCCAGGCCAATCAAGATGGCGACGAGGAAGCCCGTCACGATGTTGAGGTGGCCAATGGCGAGCTGCGCCGCCGCGAACGTCAACACCACGCCCACCATGACGGGGATGCCGACCACGGCCAGCGCCGCGACGCGCCGCGTGGCGAGCAGGATGAGGCCCACCGCGACGAGCGCGGACAGCGTGCCCGCGCGCGACAGGTCGCCGCGCATCACCGCGTCCTCTTCGATGCGCCCCTGGAAGTTGCCCGTGGCCTGCAGCGTCACGCCCGGATAGCGCCGCGCCGCGAGCGTGCGCCCGGTGCCCATGACCTGGTCCACGAAGCGCCGCGCGAAGGCCAGGTCTCCCGCCGTCCCGGACGGCTTGATCATCAAATAGACTTCAGTGCCGTCCGCGCTGGCCAGCGTCTCGCGCATGGGCGCGTCCGGCGCGTACTTCTTCGCGAGGGCGTCGAAGTCCAGCGGCTCCGGCGTGCCCCCCAGGTCGAAGAAGAACGGGTTGGCGCGCTGCCGCTCGTAGCGCAGGCGCGCCGTCAGGTCCTGGCGTAGCGCGGCGAGCTTCTCGATGGGCAATAACAGCAGCGCATTTCGACGAAAGAAGTCCACGTCATAGCGATGCTCGACGTAGCGGACCTCGGGCATCACTTCCAATTGCGTCTGCAATTCGGCCGCGTATGCCTCCAGCCGCTCCGGAGTGTCTCCCTTTGCAACGAGGACCAGGTAGCCGTCCCCGCCTGCCTTCTCTGACACGCGTGTCAGATCCCGCACTTCCGGGGAGCCCCGCGGGAGCAGCTCCACGAACGACCCGCGGAACTCCAACCGCGACGCCACGGCCACCCCGCCCAGCGCGAGCAGTGAGAACACGAGCAACACCTGCCAGGGCCGCGAAACCGCGGCCTGGATGAAGCCTTCGAACCACCGTTGAGACCTGGCCAACGTCGACTCCTCGGGGACCGGCGACGGAGCAAATTCCCGGCCAGTCAGCGGCGCTCTTGAACAGCGGGTGAAACGGAAGGCCTCCAGGCGCGCCACACGGACAGCAGGTGTGCAGCCCGATGCACACCCCGCGCTCCAGTATCGACTGGAGAACACCGTGTGTCGGACGGCGGGGTGCCATCAAAGTCTCAGTGCTGTCAAGGCGAGCCCGGATGCGGGTGACGACAGAGGGATGGAGGGCGCGGCGCTTGCCTTGACACTGCCGCGCTCCCTCTTTATTCACGCCCCCGCGTCCCCCGTCAGAGGCCGCCGGACGCAGAAATCCCCGACGCGGATTGCTCCCTGCATCGGGGGAGTCGCGACTGGAGAGCCCCATGAGCGACGTCTTCGACAAGTGCCGTAACTGGAAGGACTACCGTATCGCGAAGGCGACGGGTCTCTATCCGTACTTCCGCGCCATCGAAGCGTCGCACGGCGCCACCGAGGTGGAGATCGAAGGCAAGCGCGTCATAATGGTCGGGTCCAACAACTACCTGGGCCTGTCCGCCGATCCGCGCGTGAAGGAAGCGGCCATCAAGGCGACGGAGAAGTTCGGTACCACCAGCTCCGGCTCGCGGCTGCTCAACGGCACGCTCGCGCTGCATGAGGAGCTGGAGGCGCGACTGGCGAGGTTCCTCAACCGCGAGTCCGCCATCGTCATCTCCACGGGCTTCCAGACGAACCTGGCGTTGGCGTCCATCCTGGGCCGGCACGACATCGTGTTCAGTGACCGGCAGAACCACGCCTCGCTGGTGGACGGCATCCGCCTGTCCTTCGCCACCGAGCGCAAGTTCCGCCACAACGACATGGACCACCTGGAGCAGTTGCTGTCCCAGGCGGACCCCGAGGTTGGCAAGATCATCGTCACCGACGGCGTCTTCTCCATGGAGGGCGACCTCTGCAACCTGCCCCGCATCGTGGAGCTGGCGAAGCACTACAACGCGCGGGTGATGACGGATGACGCGCACGCCATGGGCGTGCTGGGCACGCGGGGCCGGGGCACGTCCGAATACTTCGATCTGGAGAAGGAGACGGACCTCGTCATGGGGACCTTCTCCAAGAGCTTCGCGTCGCTGGGCGGCGTGCTGGCCGGTCCCTTCGAGGTCATCAACTACATCCGCCACAAGGCGCGCTCGGTCATCTTCTCCGCGTCCATGACGCCGGGCTCCATCGCCGCGGCGCTCAAGGCGCTGGAGATCATCGAAGCGGAGCCGGAGCGCCGCGCCCGCCTGCTGGACATCGCGGAGAAGATGCACAACGGCTTCCGCGCCATGGGCTTCGACACGGGCGTGTCGGTGACGCCGGTGGTGCCGGTGCACATCGGCGACCAGGTGAAGTGCTTCCGCTTCTGGCGCGCGCTGCACGAGGCCGGCGTCTTCGCCAACCCGGTGATTCCGCCGGCGGTGGAGCCGGGCCACGCGCTCATCCGCACCTCCTACATGGCCACGCACACGGACGCGCAGCTGGACCGCGTGCTGGACACCTTCGAGAGCATTGGCCGGAAGCTGGGCGTGATTCCGGAGACGCGCCCCACCGTCTACGAGCCGGTGCAGATTGCCCGCCCGGGTACCCGCATCCTGGCCAACCGCGCGAGCGAGACCTGGGCCGCGGGCTCGAACGGCCTGCTGGCCGACACGGGCGGCATCACCCTGGACCAGCTGTCGCGCATGTCCTCGCGCGAGGTGGCCGGGCGCCTGTTCGACGCGGTGGAGCAGCTCACCTGGCGCGCGGCCAACCTCCAGCCGGAGGACCTGCGCAAGCTGGGCAACGCGCCGCTGAAGCTGTGGGAGAAGCGCGGCGAGCTGCCGGGCCTGCTGCTGGAGAAGGGCGCTCACTTCTTCATGCGCAACGGCGCCCACTCCGACCGGAACTGAACCGCCCATGGCCCTCCACGCCGAGCCGTCCCAACCCACCCGCGCGTCTCCGCCCATGCCCTCGGACGTGCAGGTGACCCCAGTCCGCGGCGAGGCGGAGCGGATGCAGTTCATCCGCCTCCCCTACGCCCTCTACCAGAGCGACCCGCACTGGGTTGCTCCGCTGGAGATGGAGCGCAGGGACTTCCTGGACCCGAAGAAGAACCCCTTCTTCGAGTACGGCGAGCTGGAGCTGTTCCTCGCCCGGCGCGGCCCGGACGTGGTGGGCCGCATCGCCGCCATCCGCAACCCGCGGCACATGGAGCTTCACGGCACGAAGGAGGGCTTCTTCGGCCTCTTCGAGTGCGTGAATGACGCGGGCATCACCCGGAGCCTGCTGGAGGCCGCCGCGTCCTGGCTGCGCCAGCGGGGCATGAACGCCATGCTGGGGCCGGCCAACCTGTCCTCCAACCAGGACTGGGGCCTGCTCATCGACGGCTTCGACACGCCGCCCGCGGTGATGATGCCGCACAACCCGCCCTACTACGCGGCGCTGCTGGAGGCCTGCGGCCTGACGAAGGCCAAGGACCTGTACGCCTACGAGCTGTCGTCCTCCGCGCAGCCGCCAGAGAAGGTGGTGCGCATCGCGGAGAAGCTTCGCGTGCGCGACGGCGTCGTCGTGCGTCCGGTCAACATGAAGGACCTGGACGCCGAGGTGAAGCGCATCCGCGACATCTACAACTCGGCGTGGGAGAAGAACTGGGGCTTCGTGCCCTTCACCGACGCGGAGTTCGACCACCTGGCCAAGGAGCTCAAGACGGTCGTCCGGCCGGAGCTGGCGCTCGTGGCGGAGATCCAGGGCGAGCCGGTGGCCTTCTCCCTCACGGTGCCGGATGCCAACCAGGCCATCCGCGCGGCCAACGGGCGGCTCACCACGTTCGGCCTGCCCATCGGCCTGGTGAAGCTGGCGCTGGCCTCGCGCCGCATCAACCGGCTGCGCCTCATCATCCTCGGCATCAAGGAGGGCTACCGGCGCCGCGGCCTGGACGCCATCCTGTACCTGGACACCCTGCGCACGGCGAAGCGGCTGGGCTACGTGGGCGGGGAGATCTCCTGGACGCTCGAGGACAACCACCTGGTCAACCGCGCCATCGAGTCCATGGGCGCGCAGCGCTCCAAGACGTACCGCGTCTACACGCGCGCGCTCTGATCGCGGCCCGCCCCCGAGGAGTCTTCCTTGCGCTTCCTGCTCACTGGCGGCACCGGGTTCATTGGCCAGCGGCTCGCGCGCCGCATGGTGGAGCGCGGCGACACGCTCACCCTCATGGTGCGCGCCAGCTCGCGGCGCGGGCCCCTGGAGGGACTGGGCGCCCGCTTCGTGGTGGCGGACCTGACGACGGGCGCGGGCCTGGCCGAGGCCGTGCGCGACGTGGACTGCGTGCTGCACCTGGCCGGCGTCACCAAGTCCCGCGAGCCCGAGGGCTACCTGGAGGGCAACGCGAAGGGCACCCGCCGGCTGGTGGAGGCCATGGCCGCCCTGCCTCACCCGCCCCGGCTGGTGTACTGCTCGTCGCTGGCCGCCGCCGGTCCGTCCACGCCAGAGCGCCCGCGCCGCGAGGAGGATCCCCCCGCGCCCGTGTCCCTCTACGGCCGCAGCAAGCTGGGCGGAGAGGAGGCGGTGCGGGAGCTCGCGGACCGCGTTCCGTCCGTCATCGTCCGGCCGCCCATCGTCTACGGGCCCGGTGACGTGGAGTTCCTCCCGTCGCTGCTGCCCATGGCGAAGCTGGGGCTGGCGCTCAAGAGCGGCTTCGGCCCCAAGCGCTACTCGCTCATCCACGTGGACGATTTGTGCACCGCCCTGCTCGCGGCCGGGGAGCGCGGCGCCACGGTGTCGAAGGAGGACGCGGCGCGTGGCGTGTACACCGTGTCCGACGGCGTGGAGCACTCCTGGGAGGACGTCTGCGCGGCCATGGCCGGGGCGCTCGGCAAGGGCCGGCCCGCGGTACTGTCCGTGCCGCAGACGGTCAGCTACATGGTGGGGCTGGGCTCGGAGGCCGTGGCCCGCCTGCGCGGCACGGTGCCCATCCTCAACCGGGACAAGGTGCGGGAGATGCGGTGCCCCGCGTGGACGTGCTCCACCGAGCGCGCGAGCCGGGAGCTGGGCTTCCTGCCCACCATCCCCCTGGCCCAGGGCCTGGCCGGCACCCTGGCAGCATACCGCGAGGCGGGCGGTCGCTGAAAAAACGAAGGCCGAGGCACCCTCGAGGGCACCTCGGCCGGGACAGCTGACGCGGACCGCGCTGGGCGTCAGGGGACCGCCGTCTGCCCCGCGCTCTTCTCCGCCGACGCCGCGTTCTCCTTCTCCAGCTGCGCCCGCTTGCTCTTCAGCGTGGACAGCAGGCCGTCGAAGCCCTTGTCGGCGAGCAGCTTGCGGAACTGCCCCTTGTACGTGTCCACCAGGGACACTTCGTCGGTGATGACGTCGTAGATGCGCCAGGCCCCGCTGGCGGACGTGCGGTACAGGCGGTACTCGACGGGGACGGCGTCCTTCTTCACCGTCACCGTGGTGCCCACGGAGGCCTCGTTTCCGTCGATGCCTTCCTCGCCGTACTTCACCTGCGCTTGCGCCTGCCCCAGGGCCTTCTGGGCATAGGACGCGCGCAGCAGGCCCGTCATCGTGTCGGTGAACTCCTTGCGCTGGGCGGGCTTGAGGCCAGCCCAGGCCTTGTCACCCAGCGCGCGCTTCGCCAGCTCCTCGAAGTCGACGAACTTCTCCACCACGCTGGCGAGCGACTGCGCGGTGGCGCCGGACGCGTTGGCGGCCTTCTGCACGTCCGCGTTCCCGGATTTGACGACCGTCAGCGGGCCGGGCGCGGCGGCGAGCAAGGTGGCGGCAAGCAGGGAAGCAATCATTCAATGGGCTCCGAGTGAAAGGACGACAGGGAAGACAGTGGTGAGCGCATGGTTATTCACTCGGGGCCAGCGGCGCCCCGGTTACCCGCGCAAGGGCGGCCATTCCTACCCGAACGTCGTGCCAGCTCTTGCCTTTGTCACCTGAAGCCTGGGCATAGGCCGTGAATGCGTCCACCAGGTCACGGGTGTCACCGGTCCCCAGGTCGAACGCGGTGAAGGCAGCCGTTACCCACCGGCGGGCATTTCGTTCCGCTTCGCCAAAGGCCCGGGCGCGGCTCCAGGCGGCCACCAGTTCGCCGTGCACCTTGGCGACCTCCAGGCGGATGCCCGCGCGAATCTGCTTCTCCTGCGCGCGCAGCTTGTCCAGCTCCGCGCGGGCCTGCTCGAGCTGGGCATCCTTGATGGGAATATCGAACGTCCCCCGCATCACCAGGCCCAGGCCCGCGGTGCGGTCGTTGAACGGATCAAAGGCGAAGGGCGTGCGCTGCCGCGTGGCGCTGGTGGTGAAGCGCACGTCGTAGAAGCCGGCCAGGCCCAGGTCCGGGTAGTAGCTGCGCTCACGGATGAAGACCTCCTGCTCGCGCGCGGCGATGCCCGCGGCGACAGCCGTGAACTCCGGACGGTACTGCTCCGCGCGCACCAGGGCCTGCTCCAGGCTGGGCACCGGCACGTCCTCTTCGAGCTCCAGGTCTTCTTCCACCACCATCACGACGTCGTCGGGCCCCGCGTTGGCCAGCAGGCCGATGGCGGCGAGCGCGAGCTGCCGCCCCTGCAGGGCCTCCGCCTTGCGCGCCTCGACGAGCTGACGGAAGAACCGGACCTTGTACGAGTCCACCGCGGACACCTGGGCGGAGTCCTCCTTGAGCAGCCTGTCGATGCGCTGGCCGGCGTCCTCCAGCCGCTTCGCCACCTCTTCAATCTGCTGAAGCCCGCTGCGCGCCAGCTGGTAGCCGAAGTACGCCTGCGCCGCCTGGAAGCCGACCTCGTTGCGCATGCGCTCGCGGAGCGCGGCCCCCAACACCGGCCCCTGCGCGCCCGCCTTCTCCAGCGCCGTCAGCTTGCCGAAGGTATAGAGCGGCAGCACCGCGTTGCCGGTGGAGAACATCGTCACGCCGACGCGGCCGAAGTTCAGGTCGCCTTTAAAGGTGGCCTCCGTGGTGGGCGGTCCGCCCAGGCCGTCGTTGCGAGCCTCGGGCGTGGGGCCACCCGCGCCCACGGTGATTTCGAACTTGGGGAACCAGGCCCAGCGCGCCTGCTGGTAGAGCGCCTGGAACTTGCGCAGCTCCGCCGTCGCCTCCTCTACCCGGGAGTCGGATTCACGAGCCCGCGCCACCAGCTGCGCCAGCGTGAGCGGCGCCCGCCGCGCCGGCGTCTCCTCCGAGTCCGGCGCCTCCGTCACGCCGTCCTTCACCTGCTCCGCCTCGGCGGAAGGCGCCAGGGCCGGCGCGGGTGAAATGGCCTGCCCCCGCTGAGAGGAACCCGGCGTCTCCTCAATCGAGCTGGGGGCAATGCCCGGCGGGCTCGGTGGCAGCTCCCGCCCCCCGGTGCCCACGCGCGGCGTGGGCCGCGTCCCTCCCGGCGCCCCGGTCCCCGGCACCGTCGTGGGCACGTCGGACCCCGGCGTCCCCAGGTCGGGTGTCGCCGGCGCGGGCATCGCTCCGGGCGCGGGCGTCGCTCCGGGCGCGGGCGTGGAAGGCGCCGGCGTGCTTCCGGTGCTGCCCGGTGAAGGGCTGCTCCCCGTCCCGACCGACCCGGGGGTGAGCTGCGCTCCGGCAACTCCCGCCGCGAGCACCAGCGCCATTGTCACGCCATGATCCAGGTGTCTGCGCATCAGCCCGCCTTGTGTGGTCCCCCATATCCGAGAACCCCACGGCGGCGCAGCATGTCCGTTCGGCATCGAGCCGTCACCGGTGTTGTTCGTCCCATGGGCGCCCCGTCCGGTGATGGGGGCTGCGCCCTGTCGTGGAACCCGTGACACTCGCGCGTGAAAAGGAGTTGGTAGGACGTGACGCATGCAGCAGATTGCGCCCTGTTCCCGAGACAGAGGATCCCCACACATGCCTCATACCGATCGCGTCAAGCAGATCCTGTCGTGGTACCCGTCCGACAACCCCGGCACGCTGACCAACCTGGCCCGGCTGCTGAACACCGGCACGCTGGCCGGCACGGGCAAGCTCGTCATCCTCCCTGTCGATCAAGGCTTCGAGCACGGCCCGGCTCGCTCGTTCGGGCCGAACCCCGCCGGCTACGATCCGGACTACCACATCCAGCTGGCCATCGAGTCGGGCTGCAACGCCTACGCGGCGCCGCTGGGCTTCCTGGAGGCGGTGGCCGGCAAGTACGCGGGTGAGATTCCCCTCATCCTCAAGGTCAACAACTCCGACAGCCTGGCCAAGGTGCCCCACCCCATGTCCGCGGTGACGAGCTCCGTGAAGGACGCCGTCCGCCTGGGTTGCACCGCCGTCGGCTACACCATCTACCCGGGCTCCGGGGCGCGCAACGAGCAGTACGAGGACCTCCGCGACATCATCGCCGAGGCCAAGTCCTACGGCCTGCCCACCGTCCTCTGGGCCTACCCCCGCGGCAGCCTGTCCAAGGAGGGTGAGACGGGAATCGACGTGGTGGCGTACGCGGCGCAGATCAGCGCCCAGCTCGGCGCGCACGTCATCAAGGTGAAGCCGCCGCAGGATCACCTCGAGCAGGCCGAGGCGAAGAAGGCCTTCGAGAAGGCCGGCATCGCCACCAAGACGATGGCGGACCGTGTCCGCGAGGTCGTCCGCTCCGCCTTCAACGGCAAGCGCATCGTCATCTTCTCCGGCGGCGAGGCCAAGGGCACCGACGCCCTGCTGGAGGAGATCAAGCAGATCAACGCCGGCGGCGGCTTCGGCTCCATCATGGGCCGCAACGCCTTCCAGCGTCCGCACGCGGAGTCCATCAAGCTCCTCAAGGACGTGATGGCCATCTTCGCCGGCAAGGCGTAGGCGGCTCGGCGGTAGCCGCCGGAGCCCGAAGGCCCGTCAGCGCCCCGCTGGCGGGCCTTTTTCGTGCGCCACGGAGCGCCGCGCGACGCGGAAAACAAAAAGGCCCGCCAGGTCTCCCTGGCGGGCCTCTTCATTTCAGAGTGGAGCTAATCGGGATCGAACCGATGACCTCTTGAATGCCATTCAAGCGCTCTCCCAGCTGAGCTATAGCCCCGTCTTTTGCTGCTGAGCCGCTTTGGGGAGCGGCCCGACCGGCGAAGTGGGTGCCTTCTACCGCTTCTTCGCTCCAGGCACCAGAACTCTTTGAGGCCTGGGTGCGTTTTTTTGCTCTTTCAACCGCTCCGCCACTTCGTCCCCTTCCCGGAGGAGATCGGTGAGCTCGCGAGCGTGGGCTTCGACCGCCTGCTCCGCCGCCTCCACCGCCTTGAGCGCGGCGCCGAACCCCGCGGGCAGCTCCAGCCGGCCCTTCTGGACCTGACGCCAGACGGCTTCGCCCAGCTCCTTGAGCGCCTTCTCCTTGTGATCCTTCAACACGGTGGTGCGAGCGTTCGCCCGGGCCAGGTCCGTGTTGCGCTCCACGGCCTCGCGCAGCTCGGCCAGCCGGGCCTGCGCCGCCTGGAAGGCGTCGTTGATCTGCTTCACCACCTCGGACTGCTTCGAGTCGGCCGCCAAGTCAGTCACACTCCTTGAGAAATCAACGATTGCGTAGCGTGCGCTCTCGGAGCCTGTCAACCCGGCCCCGTCCCTGTCCTCCGCAGCCGGGCCGCGAAGAAGCCTCCCCCGGGGACCTTGGGAGGCAGCGCCTTCAGATAGGGGCCCTGCGCGGCGAGCGCCGCCCGCTCCGCGCCCAGGACGTCCTCGACTGGCTCCAGCGTGAACTCCGGATGCTTCGCGAGGAAGGCCTCCACCACCGCCTCGTCCTCCTCGGGCATCACCGAGCAGGTCGCATAGACGATGAGTGCACCCGGCTTCGCCTGGCGTGACACCTCTTCCAGCAGCTCCGACTGCGTGGACTGGTACTTGGAGATTTCCTGAGCGGTGAGCTTCCACTTCTGATCCGGCTCGCGCGCCAGGGAGCCCGTGCCGCTGCACGGCGCATCAATCAGCAGGACGTCCGCGTCGGACAGCGGGAGCGGATGCGGAAAGGCGACCTGCCGGAGGGAGAAGTGGCGCACGCGCTCGCGCGCCTCGGCCAGCCGTCGCCGCGAGCGGTCCCCGGCCAGCACCTTGCCCCGGGGTCCGACGAAGTCCGCCAACGCCAGCGTCTTGCCGCCCGCGCCGGCGCACACGTCCGCCACGGTGAAGCCCTCCAGCGAGCCCTCCTGGGGACGGCACAGCTCGGAGATGAGCTGGCTGCCCACGTCCTGCACCTGGAGCCGGCCGGACTTCATCATCCGCGTCTCGAAGACGCGGTGGCTGGAGTCCATCACCCGCACCGCGTCCGGCGCCGCGGCCACCGGCTCGGCGTTGACGCCCTCCTCCTTCAGCGCCGCCAGCACCGCGTCCCGGGTCCCCGGGGGCCGCGCGCGGAAGTGCAGCGACGGCTCTTCATCGAGCGACGCCAGCAGCCCCTCCAAGACGTCCTCCGGGTACACCTGGGCCAGGCGCTGCACCAGCCAGTTGGGGAACGAGTAGCGCAGGGCCAGCCGCTCCGTCTGGGACTCCGGCAGCGGCGCCTCCGGCAGCGGCTGCTCCACCACGCGCTGGAGCAGGTCGTCCTTGATGGTGCGCGGACGCACGGGCCCCGGCAGCCGGACCTCGGGACCAATGCGCGTCCAGCCCTCGCCACAGAAGATGCGGCGCCAGAGCGCATAGCGCACCAGCGCCTGGTCCTCCGTCAGCCCCACCTTTCCCATGGTGTGGCCCAGCAACCGGGCCGCCAGGTCCAGCAGGCGCTGGTGCCGGGACAGCTCCCGCACGGCCATGGCGGTGAAGCGCCGCTCCTGGCCGCCCAGGCCATTGGCCTCTCGCAAGGCGTTGGCGAGCGCGGCCTTCAAGGGCTCACCGCGAAGCACCGCGATATGGGCCTCGAGCGCCGCCGTCGCACCACGACGAGACGGACGACCCAGGCGCTCCGGGTCCACGGGCGTTGCCGGCCAGACGGAATCCACGTGCCTCAGCCCTGCCCTTTCAGTCCCACGCCCACCACCAGACAGCCCGCCGGGCTGCGCATCCGAGGCGTCTGCCCGGCCCCCAGGAAGAAATACCCGGGCGCCGCATGCGACACGCCATCCACTTCAAGTACGCCTTCGACCACCTGAATCCCCACGCCCCCCGGTGTCGGGTGGAACGCCCCGGTGAAGTCACCTCCGGCCGTCACCGACACCCACACCGCCTTCAGCGCGTCTTCCCGCGCGAGCTGGACGTGGGCGCCCTGCGGCGACCAGTCGCTCGCGGGAGGCCGCTGGCCCTGCGTGGCCAGCCGCTCCACGTCCTGACGCAGCGCGATGAAGCGCTCCACCAGGGCGTAGATGTCGTCAATCTGGAACGGCTTGAGGAGGATGGCGTCCGCCACCTGGGGCTGGACGGTCTGGATCACCTCGTCCGGCGTCGCGGCGCTGACAATGGCCACCGCCTGCTGGCGCCTCCGGGCCGCCTCGACGACCGTCCGGCCGCCCAGCTCGCCCCCCGCGATGCGCAAATCACTGATGACCAGGACGAAGCGCTCGGCCTGGAGGGCCGCGACCGCTTCCTCCCCGGTGCCGACCGCATGGACCTCCGCGAGCTCGGAGATGAGCTCGCCCATGCCTTCCCGCAGGCTCGCGTCATCCTCGACCAGCAACACCCTCATTGACGGGGGACCTCCGCCGCCCCTACCTGCTGGAGCCTGTCCTTTATCAGGACCGGGCGCGTCCAGCGCAAGAGCAGCGCGCCGGTCCTGCCCTTCGGATGATGGCCCTCCCCGGACTCGAACCGGGACGCGGGGTCAGCCGCAGCGGATTTTGAGTCCGCCTCGTCTACCAATTTCGACAGAGGGCCCCCTGCTGTCGCGACGAGCAGACGTATACCGCGACTTGATACCAAGTGCATCCGAAGATTGCGGTGCTCCACGCACATCGCTAAGAGGGGCCCCCCATGTACAACCTTCTCATTTCCCTCGGTGTGGGAATCGCCGTCGCGCTCCTGGTGAAGGTCGCCGGCTTCTCCATCTGGGCGGGGCTCGTCCCCGGAGTCCTGGCCCTCGTTGGCACCTACATCGTGCTCGCTCGCCGGGTGGCCAGCCGCGTCCAGGCGCTGATGACGGTGGTCCAGAAGGACCTTCAGTCCCAGCCCAGCAGCCAGAAGGACGCCCAGTCGCGGGTGGACCGGGCGGTGAAGACGCTGGAGCAGGGGCTCGTCTACGACAAGTGGCAGTTCCTGGTCGGTCCGGAGCTTCACTCCCAGATCGGCATGCTGAAGTACATGGTGAAGGACCACGACGGCGCCAAGGCCGCCTTCGCCAAGGGCAGCGGCCGCAACTACATGGCCAAGGCCATGGAAGGCGCCCTGTACTTCCAGCGCAAGGACTTCGACGCCATGAAGAAGGCGTTCGAGTCCGCGACGAAGAGCGGCAAGAAGGAGTCCATTGTCTGGGCGGCCTATGCCTGGTGCCTGATCCAGAACAAGGACAAGGACGGCGCGCTGCGCGTGCTCGCCCGGGGCGTGGAGGAGAACCCCAAGGACGAGAAGCTCAAGGGCAGCCTCGCCCAGCTCCAGAACGACAAGCGCCTGAAGATGAAGCCGTACGAGCCCATGTGGTGGCAGTTCGGGCTCGAGGCGCCGCCGCCGGTCATGCCCCCCATGGGCGGCCGCCGCATGCAGTTCAACACCCGACGCTAGCGACTCGTCGCGCGGCCCTCGAGCGTCTGCCCGCGCACGGGAATATCTACCGGCTTGTCCCTCGGCGCGCTGCAACGTCTTCCGACCCTGTACAACAGGGCGACGCAGAGGGTGCGCAACCGCCCGGAAACACTCTGACTGCCCTCCCCCACCGCGGGGCATGGTGCTTGCTCCCGCACCGTGCTCACGGATGGCGGGGAGAGGCCCCGTCTCGCGGAGCCTGACAGGCTTGGCAGCCGGAGGTCTCGGGTGAAGGTTGTGGGCGTTGGGGTGTGCTTGCAGGACCGGGCGGCGGCGGATGCGCGTGGGGCGCAAGGGCGTTGGGAGCACACGGAAGGGCGTGGCACCCGAGACTTTCGGCCTGCCATTTCGCAGCAGCCGAGTGAAGCGGAGTGGTGCATGGAACGGCGCGGCCGGACCTCCGAGCGGTCCCTTCTGCTCGTCATCGAAGACGACGCTCAGGTCCGCGAGAGCCTCGTGGACCTGCTCGCCGTCCGCTTCGATGTGCTCGCCGCTCCGGACTCGGATGCGGGGCTGGAGCTGGCGCGGGAGCACCGCCCGGACCTCATCCTCCTGGACAGGTTCCTTCCCAGCGGAGACGGGCTCGCGGTGCTGGAGCTGCTCCAGCGCGAGCCGCGCACGGAGGCGGTGCCCGTCATCTTCCTGACGGGCGACGCGGACGAGGCCACGCTGGAGCGCTGCCTGGAGATGGGCGCCGTGGACTTCATCCACAAGCCGGCCAGCGCGCGGGAGCTGCTGGCCCGTATCGACCGGGCGCTGCGCCAGAGCGAGCAGCAGCGCCGGCTGCAGATCCTCGCGCAGACGGACGGCCTCACGGGGCTGGCCAACTTCCGGGCGCTGACCCTCCGGATGGAAGAAGAGTTCCGCCGGGCACAGCGCTATCAGTACCCGCTGAGCGTCGTCATCATCGACCTGGACCACCTCAAGGCCATCAACGACGGCATGGGCCATGACGTGGGCAACCGGGCGATCCTCGCGCTGGCCACCCAGTTGAAGCACGAGCTGCGCGAGTCGGACTTCGCGGCCCGCTTCGGTGGAGACGAGTTCGTCGCGCTGCTGCCGCACCAGACGGCGCAGGAAGCAGCCGTCTTCGCCGAGCGCATCCGCACCGGGCTGCGCGCCGTCGGCGTCCAGAAGAACGACGGCCGCCCTGCCCCCTTCGGACTGAGTGTCAGTGTGGGCATCGCCGACCATACCTTCGAAGGGCCCCGCGAGGACACCGAGTCGCTGATGAAGGCGGCGGACGCGGCCCTCTACGAGGCAAAGCGCGAGGGGCGGGACCGGGTCGTCGTGTTCGGCAGGCCCGCGAACGCTCCTCCAGCGCAGCGGCACTGAACGGGGCGCGGTGAGGCAGGCAACGGCGGGGCAGCAGCGAGGGCGCGGATGATGCTGGGGAACAAACTGGCGACGGGTTCGAGGGTGGCGGTGGTGGGAGGCGGCATTGCCGGAGCGGGGCTTGCCGCCTCACTCCTCTTCAACGGGAGGGCCCGCGGGCTGGCGCTGGACGTGCGCGTGTACTCCGGAGGAGCGCAGGAGCGCACCGCCCCGCCGGCGGTGCTGACACCGGAATGCCGCTCACGCCTGGCCGCGCTGGGCTGCCGCATTCCCTCCGAATGGCGCGCCCATGAGCTGCGCGGCATTGAAATCATCGCCGAGGGCCGGCGCGATCTGCTGTCCTCCACGCCCGGTGGCCTCTGGGTGGTGGACGGCTGGCCCCAGGGCCTGGGCGGCCTGGAGCAGGTGCGGGACGTGCTCGCCACCGCGGCCAGCGCCCAGGGCGCCCGCTTCCTTCCCCGCCATGTCGAGCGCGTGGAGCGGCAGGCCCCCGCGCCAGACGCGCCCGCCTCCGTGCGCGGCGCGGGCGCGCTGGTGGTGCGCGCCCAGGGCAGTGGCGAACGCTTCCACGCGGTGGCGCTGGCGTCGGGCGCCGGGCCGCGGATGGGTGACGCGTTCTTCAAGGGCTTCCGCCCTGCCCCCACCCTCCCGGCGGTGCAGGCCCGCCTGCGCCATGCTTCGCCTCGGCGGGAGCTGGCCCCGGTGGCCCGGCTGTGGATTTCGCCCCTGCCGACGGTGGATGGGCTGTTCCTGCTGCCCGGCGCCAGCTCGGTGTACGCGCTGGCCTTCGGGCCGGCGGTGACGCCCGCGGACCTCTGCCAGGTGCTGATGATGGCCGCGCGCGACGGCCTGGTGGAGGAAGGCTTCGAACTGGCGGCCCTGGAGACCACCCGCCTGCCCTATGGACCCGGCCGGACGCTGGTGGCGCCGGGACAGCTTGCCGTGGGGCCCGCGGCCTTCGGCCACCCGCTCCAGGTGGGGCTGTCGGAGACGCTGGCTTCATGCAGCCGCGCGGCGGTGGCGCTGCTCGACGGCGGGCTGGACGCGGGCACGCTGGAGCGCCGCTACGTGCGCGAGGGCCTGGGAGAGCTGCTGGAGGACGCCGCCGCGGGGGCCCGCACCCTCCCCTGGCTGCGCCGCGCGGGGCCTCGGGCGCCGGAGGCCTTCGTCAAGGCGAAGGGGCGGCGGACGCTGGGCGGCACCTTCGGCGGCGGGGTGCTGGGCCTGAGCGGCCCCACGCCCATCGCGCTCCTGGGCGCCGCGCGCTGGGCGGGCCTCAAGGAGCTGGTGGGCTCCTGGCTGCGCACCACGGTGGAGCCGGTGCCCTCGGTGGTGCCGGAGCTGGAGCCGGACCTCTACTACGTCGTGGATGACGACCCGGACGCGCGCGAGGCGCTCACGGCGCTGCTGGAGAGCACCGGGGCGAAGGTGGTGTCCTTCGCCGACGAGCTCGCCCTCTTCTGCGCGGTGGCCCGGCGGCCGCCCACGGCCATCCTCCTGGACGTGGTGCTGCACTGGGTGGACGGCCTGCGGCTGGCCGAGGGCCTGAAGCAGCATCCCCTCACCCGAAACACCCGCGTGCTGGTGATGAGTGGCCTCAACCGGCCCCATGTCCGGCAGCGAGCCCTGGACGCGGGGGCGGAGACCTTCCTGCCCAAGCCCGTGGACCCGGACCGGCTGCTGCGCATCCTCACCGGCCGGCCCCCCATGATGCCCGGACTGGAGCCCGCGCCGCACGCCTCGGACGACGCGCGCGAGCGGGCCGCGGACCGCTACGCGTCCTGACCGCCACCGGGGATGGCCACCGCGGAGACCGGGGCGTGGATGGCCTCGGCGCTCCCGGGCATCAGCGCCTTGAGGTTGCCGCGGATCGTCTCGCAGATCCGCTCCAGCGGCAGGTCGTTGTCGTCGTGGCCGAACGGGTCCTCAATCTCCACGCCAATCTCTTCAATGCCGAAGAAGACGTAGGCGACGATGAACGTGGCCGGCACCGTCATCCAGCCGAACGAGTCCACCAGCGCGAACGGCAGCGTGTAGCAGTAGACGAGCAGCGCCCGCCGCAGGTGCATCATGTAGGCGAACGGAATGGGCGTCTTGTGGATGCGCTCACAGCCGCCGAGGTAGTCGATGAGCAGCTGGACGTTCTGGTCGAGCTGCATCTGGACATATTCGGCGTAGTAGCCCCGCTGCCGGCCCTCATCGAGCACGGCGGACAGCTTCTGCGACACCGCGAGCGGGACGTGCTGGCTGCCCAGCACCGCGTCCGCTTCGTCACGCGGCAGCTCGGAGGCGACGGGGCCCAGGTCGCGCTCCCCTCGCAGTGACGCGGCGGCGGCATAGGGGAAGGTGCTGATCCACCGCAGCAGCGCGCCGTAGAGCGCGGCGTCCCGACGCATGAAGACGCCGGAGGCGCGGGCCAGGTTGCGCGTCTCGTTGACGATGCCGCCCCACAGCTTCCGGCCTTCCCAGAAGCGGTCATAGGAGGCGTTGGTCCGGAAGACGAGCAGCAAGCTGAGCGAGATGCCGGCCAGCGTGTGCACCGTGGCCGGGATGTCCAGGGGCTTGAGGTGGTGATGGACCGCGGTGACGCCCACGGCCCACAACACACAGACGAGGACCCGCGCCACGATTTCGCGGACCATGGAGCCGCGAAGGTAATGAAAATAGCTCCACCAACGGTGCGGGTCGTAGTCGATCATGGTCGCAGGCTGCGTACGCTGCCGCGCCTGCGCGGGGCATGGCAAGCGTCAATCCAGGGGGACACGTGGGATGTGTCCGCCCTGGACTGCCGCTGCTGCCCTTGCCCGCCTGCCCGTCAGCGGGAGATGGAGGCAGGGGCTGTCGGGTTGCCCGAGCGGAGCACCCTCCGCACGGAGAGGGCGCCCGCCATCAGCGCCACGCCCCGGAAGAAGATGCCGATTCCCACCAGCGTGCCCACCAGCCAGACGGCGGAGATGGGCCACTGCCGCATCACGACGATGCCCAGGAAGATGGACACGGCGCCGTAGAAGAAGTCCCAGCCCCACCGGGGGTAGCGGTCCATCACCGAGGTGATGGCGTGGAAGAGCCCGCTGGCGAAGAAGTAGCCCGCCAGCAGCAGCGTCATCGCGCCCAGTCCCGCCGCCGGGTAGATGAGGACGAACAGCCCCACGACGACGGAGAGGATGCCGCTGAGCAGGTACAGCCAGAACGGGCCGCCCTCCTTGCGCGTCCGGAAGGCGGAGATGGCCTCCATGACGCCTGCTCCAGCCAGCATCGCGCCGAAGAGGATGGCCGTCACCAGGCTGGTGAAGAAGGCGGCCCCCAGCGCGACAATCCCCAGCAACGTCATCAGGATCCCCATGATGAAGGGGCCACCCCAGGCCGCCGAGTTCACCCTCGGCCTCGTGTCAGAGGTCACGACTTCCGGTCTGCGTTCATCGGTGAAGGCCATGGTGACTGCTCCTGAAGCGAGTGCACGTCGGAGGCCGAGCCGCCCCGCGTCTCGCCCGCCTGTTGGCAGGCGACAAGGGCCCCCGGCACATCCACCGCCGAACATGGGCTCCCGCGATGGGGCCGGCAACGCTCGCTGACGCCGCTCTGTCCCCCGCCTGCCCCGGCCTCGAGGGCGTCAGGGTGTGCGACCGCCGCCGAGCGGAAGCGCCGCCTCGTATGGGGGCGCCAGGAAGACAGCACCGGGCTCCTTCCGGAACCACGTCAACTGCCGTTTGGCGTAGCGGCGCGTCTCCTGCGCGGTGTCGTGAATAGCCTCTTCGCGCGTCATCCTCTCCTCAACGACGGCGCGCGCCTGCACATAGCCCACGCTGCGCATGGGCGCCGCATCCGCGTACCCTCGCGCCAGCAGGTCGCGGGTCTCCTCGACGAGCCCACGCTCGAACAACCTCCGCGTGCGCGTGTTGATGAGCCCGTACAGCACGTCGCGCGGTGGCGACAGGACGTACAACTGGAAGGGATAGCGGTCCGGCGCGAAGGCATGGGCCTTCCGGAACGCCGAGGCGGGCACACCCGTCCGCGCATGAATCTCCAGCGCCCGGATGACGCGGACCAGGTCCTGCGGCGGGAGCTTCGCCGCCGTCTCCGGGTCAACCTCCGCCAGCTTCCGGTGCACCGCCTCGCGCCCCTCACCGGCCGCGAGCGCCTCCAGCTCCGCCCTCAGCTCCGGCAAGGCCCCGGGCGCCTCGAGCACGCCATGAAGCAACACGCGCAGGTACAGCCCGGTGCCGCCCACGACGAAGACAGGCCGACCGCGTGCGGCGATCTCCGCGATGACGACGTCCGCGCGCCGTTGGTACTCGACTGCGGAGAAGGTCTCCATCGGGTCCACGGCGGACACCAGGTGATGAGGCACCGCGGCCAGCTCCTCCGCGGAGGGCTTCGCCGTGCCGATGTCGAAGTGCCGGTACACCTGCTGCGAGTCCGCGCTGACAATCTCGCCACCGGCCCGCTGGGCCAGCGCGATCGCCAGCGCCGTCTTCCCCGACGCCGTCGGCCCGGCAATCACCGTCAACAGGGGCCGCCGCGCTCCACCCTCACCCATTCGCCAACGCTCCCTGAAGCACCGCCGCCGCGGACGCATCCCGCGCGAACACCAACCGCACGGGCGAAACCTCCGACAGCAACCGCCCCGCCGCGCCGAGCAGCCCCCCCCGCCCCGCGGGCGTCGCCTCGGGCAGCAGGGCGTTGACGAGCAGCATCCGTCCGACGTCTCCAGCGGCCCGCGGCTCCCACCGCGACACGCCGTCCCATGCCAGCGTCCCCACCGCGCGCAACGCCGCCTCGGCGGCCTGCCCTACGTTCCAGGG
>NZ_JABXEO010000112.1:0-20830 GCF_013372585.1 Myxococcus sp. AM010 | reverse complement strand
GGCCGGAGGGCGGGGGCGGCGCGCCGTCGACCTCCGCTTCGTCCAGCAGCAGCTCCGGCGGAGGCGGAGGCACCATCAGCGGGTCGTCCCCACCGGCGCCCTCCAGGGGCGCGTCCGCGGCGGCGGACAGCTGCTCGGCGAAGAACTCACCGACCTCCAGGGAGAAGCGCTCCGTCAGCTCCCCACCCGCCACCTGCTCACCCTGGTCGGTGAGCTTGAGCTGGGCCTCGCGGTCCATGGCGATGTAGTGGAACTTGCGCAGGAAGAAGAAGTAGTTGTCGAACTCGAGCGACACGGACGGCTCGAGCGCGGACTTCACGTCTGCCAGCTTGTTCGAGCGTCCAAGACGGCCGTTCTCCCTCAGGTTCCGGAGGATGAACAGCGCCTCGCCACTGACGGTGTCGCGATTGAGGGCGGGCTTCTGCATGGGGATGGGACTCTATGCCGTCCCCACGCCGTGGCTCAACGGAGGACTGGCGGTAAAACGCGCCCCTACTTGATGCGCAGCAGCTGCTTCACCGTCTCCAGGACTTCCACGAAACGCACCGGCTTGCGCAGGTAGATGTCCACGCCCAGCTGCATGGCGCGGTCCTGCGCCTCCTTGCCGCCGGCGGAGATGGCGATGATGGGGATGGCGCGCAGCGCTTCTTCCTCGCGCATCCGCTCCACCAGGGCGAAGCCGTCCATCACCGGCATGTAGAGGTCCGTCATCACCAGGTTGAAGCGGTCCTCGCGCAGCATCAGCAGCGCGTGGTGCCCGTCCGGCGCGAAGTGGACCTCCAGGGGGACCTTTCCGTGCAGCTCGCCGCTGGCCAGCTTCTTCAGCACGTAGCTGTACATCTCGATGATGTGCGGGTTGTCCTCGACGATGAGCACACGATACCCCTCGTGCTCTGCGTGGGACGCGTGGCTGTCTGCTCCTGCCGCACTCAAGATGTCACCCAGTTTCCGCCGGTCCTGCTCGCGCTCCACGCGAACGCCGACGCCCGCGGGCTGATCGGGGCCCGCTGGCCGCATCCAGGCCACGGTTCCGCTGACTTCTACCGGATCCAACAGCCCCGGGAAAGAAAGTGCGAGCCGGACCTCGTCCCCCATGACGAAGGACAGGTCCGTCTGGACGAACAGGCCCTCGTGGGACAGGTTCTCCGTCACGTCGCGGGCCTGGCGCCCGTCCGTGTAGTCCACTCTCAGCACAGCCGGGACGCGGGGGTGCTGGCGCTTGTCCTCTGGACCCGGGTTCATAACAAGGGCTTGAAATCGCTCGGTAATTTGCTGATGGCAACCCAGTGTAGCTTCGAGGGTTTATGTTGACAACGTAGCCATTGGGGCAATACGTACCGGCCCGCCATGGCGGAGCCCCTGTTCACCTCTGAAGAGCAGAAGAAGTTCGACGCGGGAATCGCGGAGATCATCTCCCACTACCCTCCGGATCGGAAAAGCGCGGGCATGCTCCCGGCGCTGCGCCTGCTCCAGGAAATCAAGGGATGGCTGCCCCCGGAAGGGCTGCGGCTGGTGGCGAAGCATCTGGAGGTCACTCCCGAGCGGGCCATGGAAGTGGCCAGCTTCTACGTGATGTACCACCTCAAGAAGCCGGGCAAGTACGTCATCGACGTCTGCACGAACCTGTCCTGCTCGCTGTGGGGCGCGGAGAAGATGCTCGCCTACCTGGAGGAGAAGCTGGGCCTCAAGGCAGGTGAAGCCAATGAGAAGTTCACCTTGCGAGAGACCGAGTGCCTGGCCTCGTGTGGCACCGCGCCCTGCCTGCAGATCAACGAGGATCACCACGAGAGCCTGACCCAGGCGAAGCTGGATGCCATCCTCGCCAGGTTGAGCTGAACCTCCCCCCACCCTTCTTAGGCTTAGGACGTCATCGACATGGCCTCTACGGCAAAGACGATCGAACCGATCATCTCGGCGGCCTGGGGTAAGCCTCAGTCCTGGACCCTGGACAGCTACCGCAAGCGGGGGGGCTACGAGGCGCTGAAGAAGGCGCTCCAGATGGAGCCCGCCGCCATCATCGACGAGGTGAAGAAGTCGAACCTCCGCGGTCGCGGTGGCGCCGGCTTCCCCACGGGCCTCAAGTGGAGCTTCGTCCCCAAGGACAGCCCCAAGCCCAAGTACCTGGCGGTCAACGGCGACGAGTCCGAGCCGGGCACCTTCAAGGACCGCTACATCCTGGAAGACGACCCGCACATGATGCTGGAAGGCATCGCCATCGCGGCCTACGCGCTGGGCGTGCACACCTGCTACGTGTACCTGCGCGGTGAGTTCAAGTTCCCGGCGGAGCGCACGCAGGCGGCCATCGACGAAGCCTACAAGGCGGGCATCTTCGGCAAGACGGTCCTGGGCAAGGACTTCGAGCTGAACTGCTACCTGGTGCGCGGCGCGGGCGCCTACATCTGCGGCGAGGAGACGGCGCTGCTGGAGAGCCTGGAAGGCAAGAAGGGCTGGCCCCGCTTGAAGCCCCCCTTCCCCGCGGTGGTGGGCCTCTTCGGCTGCCCCACGGTGGTGAACAACGTGGAGACGCTGGCCAGCGTGCCCGCCGTGTTCCAGCAGGGCGCGGACGCCTACGCGAAGCTGGGCACCGACAAGTCGGGCGGCACGCGGCTCGTCTGCCTCTCCGGCACGGTGAACCGGCCGGGCGTCTACGAGGTGTCGATGTTCACGACCCTCGCCGAGCTCATCTACGACGACAAGTACGGCCGGGGTATGCCCGCGGGTCGCAAGGTGAAGGCCGTGATTCCGGGCGGCTCCTCGGCGCCGGTGCTGGGCGCGGACGAGCTGGACGTGGCCATGGAGTTCGAGGCCCTCAAGGTGAAGCAGACCATGGCGGGCTCCGGCGGCGTCATCGTCATGGACGACGCCACCTGCATGGTGCGCAGCCTGTGGCGCGTGGCCCGCTTCTACGCGGAAGAGTCGTGCGGCCAGTGCACGCCGTGCCGTGAGGGCACGCCCTGGCAGACGCGCCTCTTGCGCAAGATTGAAGAGGGCCGCGGCGAGCCGGGCGACATCGACATGCTGTCCAACGTCGCGTCGTCCATCGCGCCCTACCCGCCCATCGGCCTGGGCAACACCATCTGCGCGCTCGGCGACGCGGCGGCGCTGCCCACGCACTCGTTCCTCATGCGGTTCCGGGACGAGTTCGAGGCCCACATCCGTGAGCACCGCTGCCCGTTCGGCGACAAGCCCTGGGGTTCGTTCGGAGACTGGTCTTGAACATCGAGCTCATCCTCTTCGGGGCGTTCGCGCTCCTGACGCTGCTGTCGGCCGGAACGGTCATCTTCGCGCGCAGCCCCATCAATTCGGCCATGGCGCTGGTGTCCACGTTCTTCTTCCTGGCCGGCATCTACGTGCTGCTGTGGGCGCACACGGTGGCCGTCATGCAGGTGCTCGTGTACGCGGGCGCCATCATGGTGCTCTTCCTGTTCGTCATCATGCTGCTCAACCTGGGAGAGTCGCCCACGCGCGGCAAGCCCACGGTGGCGCGCATCGCGGGCGGCGCGGCGACGGTGGGCCTGTTCGCGGCCCTGGCCATCATCCTCCTGAAGCTGCCCGCCGAGCCGGCCACGCTGAGCACGGGGGCGCAGGCCTCCTTCGGCACCATCGCCACCCTGGGTCAGGTCATCTTCACCCAGTGGCTGCTCCCCTTCGAAGCGGTGAGCTTGCTGCTGCTGGTGGCCATGGTGGGCGCAGTCGTCGTGGCCAAGTCGCGAATCTGATCGCCCATTCCGGACAACTTTTCTGTGCTAGATGGCGGCGCAGGCAGCCGCTCGCGAGGCCCCGAATCGGCCCATGGTTCCCATCACCTACTACCTCCTGCTTGCCGCCGCCCTGTTCTGCATGGGCATGTTCGGCGTGCTCGTCCGCCGCAACGCGCTGGTCATCTTCATGTGCGTGGAGCTGATGCTCAACGCGGCGAACCTCACGTTCGTGGCCTTCGCGCGCATGCGCGGTGACGACCTTGGCCACGTGTCCGCCTTCTTCGTCATCGCGGTGGCGGCGGCGGAAGCCGCCATCGGTCTGGCCATCGTCATCGCCGTCTTCCGGAGCCGGGGCAGCGTCCTGGTGGAAGACATCCGGACGATGAAGCACTGATGCCTCCCCAGGAGCCACTGTCATGACTCTCGTCGAATTCTTCCGGGCGGCACCCGTGGCGCCGGACATCCTGGCGCCCTCGCTCTGGCTCATCATCGCGCTGCCCCTGCTGGGCGCGTTCATCTGCGGCGTGTTCGGCAAGATGATGGGCCGGGCCAACGTCCAGCTCGTCGCCTGCGCGACGGTGGCCGGCTCCTTCGCCCTGAGCGTGTTGGCGTTCTGGGCGACCAGCCACCACAACCCCGACACGGGCCGGCTGGCGGCCATCTACCCCAACCCGTTCGGCATCGAGCGGGACTTCGTGCGCTACGCGCTCGCGTACGACTACGGCACCTGGTTCTCGGTGGGCGACTTCCGGGTGAACTTCGGGCTGATGGTGGACCACCTGTCCGGCATCCTGCTGCTCATCATCACCGGCGTCGGCTTCCTCATCCACCTGTACTCCACCAGCTACATGGAGCACGACGCCGCGTACTGGCGGTTCTTCGCGTACCTGAACCTGTTCGTCGCGGCGATGCTGACGCTGGTGCTGGCCGACAACCTGGTCCTGCTCTTCGTGGGCTGGGAAGGCGTCGGCATGGCCAGCTACCTGCTCATCGGCTTCTGGTACGACGACCCGGCCAAGGCGTGGGCCGGGCGCAAGGCGTTCGTCACCAACCGCATCGGTGACTTCGCGTTCCTCATCGCCACCTTCCTGCTGGTGCTGCTGGTCTCCGCCTTCACCCAGCAGTCGAACGCGGCGGACTACAACACCGCCGGCACCACGGTGAATCACTACACGGCCGCGCTGGAGAAGAAGGGCCCCGTCACGTTCAAGGGCCTGGAGAAGCTGGCCGAGGGCCTGGTGGATGGCACCGCGGACAAGGTCGACCTGAGCACCCCCATCGAGGCGGGCCCCCTGGCGGGCTACACCTTCGGCGGGGTGATGACGGCGGCCATGCTGCTGTTCCTCCTGGGCGCCGCGGGCAAGAGCGCGCAGCTGCCGCTGTACGTCTGGCTGCCGGACGCCATGGCCGGCCCGACGCCGGTCTCCGCCCTCATCCACGCCGCGACGATGGTCACCGCCGGCGTGTACCTGTTCAGTCGCATGTCGGCGCTGCTGGTGCTGAGCCCCACCGCCATGGCGACCATCGCCATCATCGGCGCGCTCACCTCGCTGCTGGCGGCGCTCATCGCCTTCGCGCAGGACGACATCAAGAAGGTGCTCGCCTACTCCACGGTGTCCCAGCTGGGCATCATGTTCATGGGCGTGGGCATGGGCATCTTCTGGGCGGCGGTGTTCCACCTGATGACGCACGCCTTCTTCAAGGCCTGCCTCTTCCTCGGCGCCGGCAGCGTGATGCACGGCAACGGCGACGAGACGGACATCAAGAAGCTGGGCGGGCTGCGCAAGGAGATGCCCTGGACCTGGGCGACGTTCCTCGTCGCCACGCTGGCCATCACCGGCATCCTCCCGCTGTCCGGCTTCTTCTCGAAGGACGCCATCCTGCACGGCGTGCACCACAACCACCTGCAGGGCCTGGAGTGGGTGTCCAGCCTCGTCTACTACCTGGGCCTGCTCATCGCGGCGTCCACCGCGTTCTATATGACGCGCGTGTACCTGCTCACCTTCGAGGGTCCCCGCTCGAAGGAGGCCCGGGTGGCGCACGCCCATGAGAGCGCCTGGCAGATGACCCTCCCGCTGGTGGTGCTCGCGGTGCTGAGCGTGGTCGCCGCGCGGTACGCGTTCGGCATCAACTTCTTCGACATGACGTCGCAGCCGGTGCTCGACAACTTCCTGAGCCCGGTGTTCAGCGCGACCCGGCGCATCACCGAAGCCAGCACGCTGGTGGCGCTGGACACCAGCCGCCCGCAGGTGGTGCCTGACTACCTCAAGGCCTGGGCCGTGGCCCTGGCGGGTGGCGGCGCGGCGGCCTTCCTGTACCTCCGCTACTTCCCGGCGCGCGTGGGCAAGCCGGATCCCGCCTTCATCCGCGCGGTCCGCCCCCTGGCGCTCAACAAGTTCTACGTGGACGAGCTCTACGAGCTGATTGTCATCCGTCCCGTGAAGTTCATGAGCTTCCTCCTCTTCCGCGTGGTGGACGCGCTCGTCATCGACACCGTGGCGGTCCGCGGCACGGCGTGGGTGACGGCGCGCGTGGGCAGCGCGCTCCGCTACGTGCAGTCGGGTGACGCCCAGGCCTACGCCGCAGTGATGGCCATCGCCCTGTTGGGCGGGGTGGCCTACGCCCTCATCCAGGTGATGCAATGAGCTTCGTCGACAACCACCTGCTCAACCTCGTCGTCTTCCTGCCGCTGGTGTTCGCGGCGCTGGTGGCGCTGCTGCCGGCCGGGGAGAACGGTCAGATTCGCACCGTCACGTTCATCGCCATGGTGCTGGACCTGGTGTTCGGGGTCTGGGCCTACATGGCGTATGTGCCGGGCGGACCGGAGTTCCAGCTCGAGTACCGGGCGCGTTGGTTCGACATGTTCGGCACCAGCTACCACATTGGCGTGGACGGCCTGGCCGTGAGCCTGCTGCTGCTCACCGTCTTCCTGGGGCCCCTGGTGGTGCTGGCGTCCACCACGTACATCAAGTTCCGCATCAAGGAGTTCCACCTGGCGCTGCTGGTGCTCCAGACGACGATGCTGGGCGCGCTGGTGTCGCTGGACGTGCTGCTCTTCTACATCTTCTTCGAGGCCATGCTCATCCCCATGTACCTCCTGGTGGGTGTGTGGGGCGCCGAGGACCGCCAGATGGCGGCGGTGAAGTTCTTCCTCTACACGCTGGCCGGCTCGCTGCTGATGCTGGTGGCCATCATCGCCGTGTACTTCATCAGCGCGCCGGTGGGCGCCCGCTCGTTCGACTACGCGAGCATCTACAACGGCCTGCTGGACGCCAACCGGCAGCTCAGCGCCTGCACGGCGGGGCCCGCGGGCGCGTGTGACTCGCTCACCGGGCTGGCCGCCACGCTGCACACCTGGGGTCCGTGGCTGTTCGGGGCGTTCGCCATCGCGTTCGCCGTCAAGGTCCCCATGTGGCCGCTGCACACCTGGTTGCCGGACGCGCACGTCCAGGCGCCGGTGGCCGGCTCCATGATTCTGGCCGGCGTCACGCTGAAGATGGGCACGTTCGGCTTCTGGCGGTACGCGATTCCGTTCTTCCCGGTGGCCACGCAGCAGGCGCGGCCCTTCCTGGCCACGCTGGCCGTCATCGGCATCGTGTACGGCGCGCTGATGTGCCTGGCGCAGCGGGACATCAAGAAGCTGATTGCGTACTCGTCCGTCAGCCACCTGGGCTACTGCATGCTGGGCATCCTGGCGATTACCGCCGAGGGCGCCACGGGCAGCGCGTACCAGATGCTCAACCACGGCGTGTCCACGGGCGCGCTGTTCCTCCTGTTCGGCTACCTGTATGAGCGGCGCCACTCGCGCCTGATGGCGGACTACGGCGGCATCGCGAAGGTGATGCCGGTGTTCACCGCGGCCTTCGTCATCATCACCTTCTCCTCCATCGCGGTGCCGGGCACCAACGGCTTCATCGGTGAGTTCCTGGTGCTGCTGGGCACCTTCAAGAGCGACCTGGGCGAGGCCGCGGGCAACGCGCACCTGACGGCGGTCTTCGGCGGGTTCGCCACGCTGGGCGTCATCCTGGGCGCCGCCTACATGCTGTGGATGGTGCAGAAGGTGTTCTTCGGCGGAATCACCCACCGGGAGAACCAGCACCTGACGGACATGAACCTGCGAGAGGGCCTCACGGTGCTCCCCTTCATCGTGCTGGTGGCGGTGATGGGCCTGCAGCCGCAGCCCTTCCTGGACCGGCTCGCGCCGTCCACGGACCGCTTCCTGGCCCGCGCCCGCGTGGGCACGCCGGGGGCCGAACTGCAGGAGGACCGGCTCCGGGTGGAGGTGATGGCCCTGCCGTCCCGTCAGGTCGTCGCCGCGCCGTCCGCGCCCGTTCCGCTGGCCGCCGCCCCGGCCGTTCCCTCGCCGCGGCAGTAAGCCGCCTGAGCTTCCGACATGACCCTGCCCAATCTCACCCTGGCAGACTTCCTCCCGCTGCTGCCCACCATCATCATGGTGGTGGGTGCCTCCATCCTGCTGCTGTCGGAGGTGTTCCTCTCCACGACGGCGTCGCGCGCGTACCAGGCGGTGCTCACCGTGGTGACGGCGGTGGCGGCCGGCGCCATGGCGCTGACGACGATGTTCGAGCCGCCCCAGGAGGTGATGCTCGGCTTCGGGGTGATGGACCCCTTCTCCAGCTTCCTCACCTTCGTGGTGTGCGTGGGCCTGGCGCTGGCGACGCTGAGCTCGGTGAGCTTCCTGCGCAAGCGGGGCGCGGAGCGCGGTGAGTTCTACGCGCTGATGCTGTTCGCCACGGCGGGCATGAGCCTGCTGGCGATGTCGAACGAGCTCATCACGCTCTTCATCAACATCGAGGTCCTCTCCATCGCCACCTACGCGCTGACGTCGTACCTGCGGCGTGGCACGCGGCCGAGCGAGGCGGGCTTCAAGTACTTCATCCTGGGCGCCTTCTCCTCCGCGGTGCTGCTCTACGGCGCGGCGCTGCTGTACGGCGCCACCGGCACCACCCACCTGACGGCCATGGCCGGTCCGCTGTCCACCGCCCTGTCGTCGCAGCCGGGCCTGGTGTACGCGGGCATCATCCTGGTGGGCGCGGGCTTCGCCTTCAAGGTGGCCGCGGTGCCGTTCCACATGTGGACGCCGGACGTCTATGAGGGCGCGCCGACGCCCGTCACCGCGCTGATGAGCGCGGGCGTGAAGGCGGCCGCCTTCGCGGCGATGGTCCGCGTGTTCTTCCTGGTGGGCAAGGGCGTGGACCCGGCGATGCTGCTGACCCTGTTCTCCGTGCTGGCCTTCCTCACCATGGTGGCGGGCAACCTGCTGGCGATTCCGCAGCGCAACGTGAAGCGCATGCTGGCGTACTCGTCCATTGCGCACGCCGGCTACCTGCTGGTGGGCGTGGCCGCCCTCTTCGTCACCGGCCCGGGTGAGCAGTTCCGCCTGCTGGGTGCGTCCGCGCTGACGGGCGGCACCCCGCTGGACCTGGCCCGCGCGGAGGCGCTGCGCGGCATCCTCTACTACCTGCTGGCGTACACGTTCAGCGCGGTGGGCGCCTTCGCCATCGTCTCCGTCCTGGAGCGTCGCGAGGACGAGGAGAAGGGCACGGCCTGGGATTTGGAGCGCTTCAGCGGGCTGGCGCAGCGCAAGCCGGGCTGGGCCTTCGCGATGGCGGCCTTCATGCTGTCGCTGGGTGGCATCCCGCCCACCATCGGCTTCATGAGCAAGCTGCTCATCTTCCAGGCCGCCGTGGACGCGGGCCTCATCGGCCTCACCATCGTCGGCGTGCTCTCCAGCGCGGCGGGCGTCTATTACTACCTGCGCGTGGTCGTCTACATGTTCATGCGGCCGGTGCCGGAGGGTGCGCAGGCGCTCGAGAAGAGCTGGTCCACCGAGCTGGCGCTGGTGCTGTCCACCGCGGCGGTCGTGATTCTGGGCATCATCCCCGGCCCCATCATGGGGTGGCTGGAGCAGGCCAGCAGCATCTTCGGCCAGTAGCTTCCCACCTCCGCTGCCACACCCCGCCCGCCCCGGCTTCGTGCCCGGGCGGGCGTCGTGTTTCCGGCCGCCCGTGAATCCATCAGGGCGCGGCGTCCACCAACGGGCCGCGAAGCTCCAGCGTCTCCAGGCGCGTCTGCGCTCCCGCCTCGCGGAGCAGGTGCACCAGGGGCGCGTCATCCGTCACCGAGACATTCAGGGTGGACACGCCCGCCCCCAGCCGCCCGAAGGCGGCTTCGAGCAGTGTCCGCGCATGCGCGGGAGACACCGCGAAGAAGGGATACAAGAGGGGCCCGGAGCGCAGGTCCATCATCCCCAACCACCGGCGTGCAGGTGCTTGGGGGTCGACGAGCCCCAGCAGCCGGTGCGACTCACTGGCCGCAAAGCCGGCCAACTTGCCGGGAAGCATCCCGAAGGCCTCCGTCAGCGCGCCGCAGTCCTCCAGCGTCACCGGCACCACGGCTCCGTCCGGGGACGCGGCGGGGAGCGCTTCCAACTGGGCCCGCGTCATCCGCAGGGTGGTGGCCTCACGGACCGGCCGCATTCCCAGCGAGGAGTAGAGCGCGAGCGCGGGCACGTTCTCCCGCTTCACATTGAGGCCCCAGCGGGTACACCCTTGTGCGCGCAGGTGATTGGCCAGGTGCGACATCATCCGCCGTCCCAGCCCCTGCCCCCGAGCGAACGGCGCCACCACCAGCTGCGTCACGAACCCGAAGTCCCCCAGGGCCATCGTCACGGCGTAGGCGCCCACGCCCTGGGGGCCTTCGGCGAACAGGGAGAGCTGGGCGATTTCCGCCGCCCATACAGGTTCGGGCGGGGGAGAATCATCCACCCCGAGCTCCAGAAAGAGCCGGGCGAAGACAGCGTGGTCTTCCAGCCGACCGGGACGCAGCACCCACTGAGATGCAGATGAACTCACCTGAGCTTCCTTTCGTCGCGAACTGGCTCGGCTTGCAGACGCGGAAAAGAAGGCGGCCCGACACCCCAAAGAGGTGCCGGGCCGCGGGTCTTCTCAAGGTGACTCACCGGAAGTGCTGAAGGGGTGGGGGGGAACCGCCTTCAGCCTCGCTTCGATGTGTCCCGCGTAATCCTTTAGCAGTCGCCGTGCCAGCCGCCTCTCAGGGAGAAACTCTAGTTTTCTCAGGCACTTGAAGCACTAGCTGACGCTGGCCCCACCCCCACGCTCCATTTCATGGCTGCAATGGGGTTTCAGAAGTGAAAAAGCCAAGTAAATTCAGTCGCTTGTCTTTTTCACCTATGAACCCGTCCATTTCGGATCTGAATCCATGGCCGCAGGAAAGTTACATGGGTGAGTCTTTACCCTACTCCAGGGCTATTCCCGGGCCAGCTCGCTGGGCGGACGGAGGTTGAGCCGCTTCATCTTCCGCCAGAGGGTGGTGGAGGAGACGCCGAGCTCATCGGCGACTCGCGCCAGGTCCACCCCGTGCCGCTCCAGCGCCTGGGTGATGGCGTGGCGCTCCGCCTCCTCCACCACCTGGGCCAGCGTGGGCCCCGCGCTGGCGTTGCGCCCGAGCGCTCCGCCCTGCCCGTCCAGGAAGGCGACGCTGGGGGTGCCATGAGCCGGCGTCATGCGGCCCTGTCGCACGGGGAAGTCCTCGGGCAGCAGCTCGTTGCCCTCCGCGAGCGCGGCGGCCTGCTCCACCAGGTTCTCCAGCTCGCGCACGTTGCCGGGGAAGTCGTAGCTCATCAGGTGGGCCACCGCGGCGGCGGAGAGGCGCTTGGGGTTGGGGCTGCGGGCATTGGCCCGCTCCAGGAAGTGCTCCGCCAGCGCGGGCACGTCCTCCAGGCGCTCGCGCAGGGGCGGCACGCGGAGGGCCACCACGTTGAGCCGGTAGAAGAGGTCCTGCCGGAAGCGCTTGTCGCGCACCTCCAGCTCGATGTCCCGGTTGGTGGCGGCGACGATGCGCACGTCCACGCGCAGCGCGGTGGACTCACCGACGCGGCGGACCTCGCCCTCTTGCAGCGCGCGCAGCAGCTTGGACTGGAAGGTGGGGCTCGTCTCAGTCACCTCGTCGATGAAGAGCGTGCCGCCGTCGGCTTCCTCGAAGAGGCCCCGGCGGGACTTCACCGCGCCGGTGAAGGCGCCCTTGGCGTGGCCGAACAGCTCGCTCTCCAGCAGGGACTCGCTGATGGCCGCGCAGTTGACGGGCACGAAGGAGCGGGCCTTGCGGCGGCTGTGCGCATGGAGCGCGCGCGCCACCAGCTCCTTGCCGGTGCCGCTCTCACCCTGGATGAGGACGGTGGCGTCGCTCTGCGCCACGCGCATGAGCCGCGTGGTGAGCTCGCGCATGGCGGCGCTGCGCCCCACCAGGGCGGACAGGCCGTGGCGCTGGTTGAAGTCGGTGGTGAGGTTGTCCACGTCGCGCAGCAGGCGCGCGCGCTCCAGGGCGCGCTCCACGCGGTAGCGCAGCTCGCTCTCCTTGAAGGGCTTGGTGACGTAGTCGTAGGCCCCCAGGCGCATGGCCTCCACGGCGCTCTCGATGGAGCCGAAGGCCGTCATCATGATGACCTGGAGCCGGGGCGCCACCTCCATCGCGCGCCGCAGGAGCGTGAGCCCGTCCATGGGCTCCATCTTCAAATCTGTCAGCAGCAGGTCGATGCTGCCGCTGGCGAGCTGGGCCAGGGCCTCCTCGCCCGTGGCGGCCTCGAAGACGGTGTAGTTCTCCGCCCGCAGCAACAGGGCGGTGGTGGCGCGCATGTTGCGCTGGTCGTCCACGACGAGGAGCCGTCCTCGGGTCGGCGGAGTGTTCGCGTCGGTCATGGGAAGGACGGAGGCTGCGAGAGCGGCAGCCGGAAGGTGAAGGTGGTACCGCGCCCCGGGATGCTGTCCACGGCGATTTCGCCCCGGTGCTCCTCGAGGATGCGCCTGACGACGGCCAGCCCCAGGCCGGTGCCCTGGGCCTTGGTGGTGAAGAACGGCTCGAAGACGCGGTGGAGCAGCTCGGCGGGGATGCCCGGGCCCTGGTCCACCACGTCGATGCGCAGCTGCTCGCGCCCCGCATGGGCTTCACGGCGCGCGCGCACCTGCACGAGCCCCCCCTGCGGCATGGACTGGATGGCGTTGACCGCCACGTTGACCAGCGCCTGTCGGATGAGGCGGCGGTCCATGGGCACCGGCGGCAGACCGGGCTCCACGTCGGACTGGATGCGGATGGAGCGGTCCGCGCCGCCGCCCTGCATCCGCGCGGCCTCCAGCGAGTCCTGGAGCACGCGCCCCAGGTCCTCCTGCTGGAGCACCGGGTCCCTGGGACGCGTGTAGTCCAGCAGGTCGCCGACGATGCGGTTGAGCCGGTCGCTCTCCTCCCCCAGGATGTCGAGCAACATGGCCGCGTCGCCGCCCGGCACCAACAGCCGGCGCAGCGAGGCCACCGCGTTGAAGATGACGCCCAGCGGGTTGCGCACCTCGTGGGCGACAATCGCGGACAGCTCGCCCAGCGCGGCCAGCCGCTCGCGCTTCACCATCTCCGCGCGCGTGGCGGCCAGCTCCGCGTAGCTGGCCCACAGTGACTCGTACAGGCGCGCGTTGGCGATGGACAACGCCAGCTGGCCACACGTGGCCTCCGCCAGCTCGATGAGCTCCGGCCCGAAGGCGCGCGGGCCCCGCGTGTCGTCCACCACCACCACGCCGATGAGCTCCTCGCGCGAGGTGAGCGGCAGCGCCAGCAGCGCCTTCTCGTCGAAGCGGTGCGCGAGCTCCGGGTTGAAGCCTCCGTCCGCGGAGGCCACGTCCTCCACCGCGATGGGCTTGCGCTCGCGAGCCACGCGCGCCGTCAGGCCGTCTCCGTGGAGGGGCAGCACCACCGTGCGGAAGAAGTCGCGGTGCGCGATGGAGGCCGCGGCGCCGCGCAGCAACCGGGCGCTCTCGTCGTACAGCAGGATGTAACAGTTGGACACGTCCAGCAGGCGGACGAGGAAGTCGGCGGCCACGTCCAGGATGCTCGACGTCTCCAGCACGCCGGACGTGGTGCGCGCCAGGTCCAGCAGCAGGCGCGTCTCGGCCAGCTGACGCGAGGACTCGGCCCGCAGCCGGCGCTGCTCCAGCAGCGTCACCAGCAGCTCCGACAGCGTGCCCAGCAGGCGCAGGTCCCGCTCATCAAAGGGCTTCCCCGGCGCGCGCAGCACCTGGAGCATCCCGCACACCTCGCCGCCGCGCGTCAGGCACACCGCCGCGCCCGCCCCCAACCGCCCGCCGGACTGCTCCGCCAGCGAGGACTCGTCCGCGGCCGAGGACAACGCCCCCTCCGCGCCACATGACAGCACGCCCGTGAGCCGGCGCGCGTCCGCCACGTCCCGGAGGCCCACATGAGCAGACAGCGTCAGCGGGACTTCGGGCGGCGTCGAGAGGTGCAGCGCCGCGGCGTCCGCCTGGAGCAGTGAAGCGACGCGCTCCAGGAAGTCCTCCTGCGTGGGCGGAGACGGCTGCGCGACGAAGCGCGCCATCTGCGCGACCGCCTCCATCTCCCAGCGGCTGCGCGCGCTCTCCGCCTGCACGCGCGCGTCCGTCAGCGCGGCGCCCACGACCTTGGCGAAGAGCATCAACACCGAGCCATGGTGCGGCGCCACCCAGTGGCCCTCCACCCACAGCACCTCGGCCTGGGGGCCGCCCACGGGCAGGTAGACGTGCGTGGGCGAGGCCTGGTCCGCGCCGCCGAAGACGGGACGCCCGTCCGAGAGCGACTCCAGTCCCAGGCGCGCATCCTCCGGCAGGGGCGCTCCGTCCCGGGCCAGCAGCCCCTCGCCGTCCCAGCGCAGCAGCCGGGCCCGGAAGCCCGCGGCCTCCAAGCCCTTGAGGGCGACGCGGCGGACGGCGTTCTCCGAGTGCGCGGACACCAGCCCCGCGGAGGTCTCCACCAGCCGCTCGGCCACCGACATCTCCGGCGGCCGGCTCTCCATGGGCACGCAGTTGAGCAGCAGGCCTCCTCCTCCACGCTCCAACGCGAAGCGGGACGCGGTGACGGCCACCTCGCGCGCCACGCCATCCGCGCAGGGGACCTGGAAGAGCTGGGAGCCCTCATGGAGCGGCGCGCCGGCCTCCACCCGCCAGTAGCGCTCGACGACGCGGCTGCGGTCCTCCGGCTGGATGAAGTCCATGACGGAGCGGCCCTCCACCTGGGCGCGTCGCAGGCCGAGCAACGCGACATAGGCGTCATTGGCCACGAGCACCCGTCCCTCCACCACCGCCAGCATGGGGTTGCGGAAGGTGTCGGTGAGGACGCGAAGGTCCGCCTCGCTGTAGCGCTTGGTACTCATCCGCGACGCAGCACCCGCTTCTCTCCCACCCGGAGGGTGACCTTCTCCCGGTCGAAGTATTCGGACAGGGGGATGACGAACTTGCGGCTTTGCCCCACCATCTCCTTGAAGTCCTGGGTGGTAATCTCCTTCTTCTCGCGCAGGTGGGCAACCAGGCGCTCGCGTAGGGTCGCCAGCGCCCCGGCCGCGAACCACAAGCCCTCCGAGACGCGCACCGCCGCCCCCTCCACCACCATGACGCCCAACAGCTCGCGCAGCCGGGAGGCGGGGAGCTGGAGCTTCTGCTCCAGTTCGGGAAGCGCGGGAGGCGCCAGGCCCGCGGCTGACAGCTCCGCCGCCAGCCGCGCCCGCGCGGCGGTGTCCCCCAGCGTCAGCGTGCGGCCTCGGCCCTTGAGGCGCACCACGTCCCGCTCCAGCTCCACCCGGCCTGCCTCCACCAACGCCTGCGACACCCGCTGAAACGCCCGCGCGTCCAGCGCGGAGGACAGCCGCTGCCGCAGCTCCTCGCGGGACAGCCCTTCGCGCAGGGGCTCGCGCTCATGGAAGGTGGCCAGCAGCGCCAGTGCGCGTCCCTGCAACGCCTCCAAGACGTCGCCGGAGAGATACAGCCGCCGCTCCCGGTCGATGAGGAGCGCGCCGCCCCGCGCCCCCAGCAGCTCCAGCGCGCGCGTGAGGACCCGAGGCCCCAGCGCCGAGCGGCCAAGCAGCTCCGGCTGCGTCATGCCGCGGTAGCCCGCCTGTCGCAGCAGCCAGGCCACCTGCCCCGCCGGGTCCGCCTCCAGCAGGGGCGCCACCGCCGACGCGCCCCCCTTGCGCCGCTTCGGAGGGGAGATGGACAGGATGCGGCCTCCCGCCACCGTGGCGCCTCGGCCCGGAAGGGCTCGCGCGCCCCGCAGGATGAAGCGCTGGCCCACCAGCGCGCCCACGGCGGTGCCCAGCCGCAGCTGCGCCAGCGCCGTCTCGCCGGGCTCCAGGCGCTCCACGTCCAGCAGCGCCACCGTGGCCTCCACCTGCGCGGTGCCCAGGTGCAGCAGCAGCTTCGAACGGCGAGGCAGCGGGGACGGGGCCGCGGGAAGCAGCGTCAACTCGACGTCGAGCATGCGCGTCTCTGGCAGCTCGCCCGCGCGCACCAGCACCATGCCCCGGTGCAACGCCTCCGGCTCCACGCCCGTGAGGTTCACCGCCGCGCGCTGTCCCGCCTCCACGACGGACACCGGGTCGCCATGCCGCTGCACCCCGCGCACGCGCAGCGGACCGGGCAGCCCGGGCAGGAGCGACACCGCGTCATCCACCGCCAGCGCTCCCGATAGCAGCGTGCCCGTCACCACCGTGCCAAACCCCTTGATGGTGAACACGCGGTCCACCGGCAGGAAGGCGGGGCCCTCCGAAGGCCGCTCGGGCAGCGCCGCCGCGGCCCGGGTGAGCGCGGCGCGCAGCGCGTCCAGCCCTTCTCCCGTCCTGGCGGAGCAGGCCACCACGGGCGCCGCCTCCAGGAAGGTCCCCACGGTGAGCGCGGCCAGGTCGGCCTCCACCAGCGCGCGCCACTCCGGGCCCAGCGCCGCCAGCGTGTCCGACTTGGTGAGGGCGACGACGCCGGCCCTCACGCCCAGCAGCCGGCAGATGTCCAGGTGCTCGCGCGTCTGGGGCATCACGCCCTCGTCCGCGGCCACCACCAGCACCACCAGGTCCACGCCGCCGGCGCCAGCGGCCATGGCCTTCACGAAGCGCTCGTGGCCCGGGACATCCACCACGCCCGCCACGCCGCCGTCATCCAACGTCAGGTGGGCGAAGCCCAGCTCCAGGGTGATGCCGCGGCGCTTCTCTTCCTTCAGCCGGTCGGTGTCGATGCCGGTGAGCACCTTCACCAGGGACGTCTTGCCATGGTCGATGTGGCCCGCCGTCCCGACAATCATGGCGTCACCGCGCCAAGGCTCACGCGCCAGCCTTGTCCGGGTCCTCGTCGAAGCGCGCGTCGCCGGTGGACGGCTCGTAGTCCCAGGGGAAGACCATGAGCGAGGCGGTGGTCAGCGCGGAGTAGTCCGGCGAGAAGCCACCCGGCTTGGTCACCAGGCACGCGGTGGCCACCTTCTTCGCGCCCGCCTCGCGCGCCAGGGCGGTGGCCAGCTCCAACGTGTCACCGCTGGAGGCCACGTCATCCACAATCAACACGCGGCGACCCTTCAGCTCCGCGGGCATCTCCCCGGCGAGCTGCGGCGTCTTTGACGTGCGAGGCGCGGAGCTGGTGCTGCCCCGGTCCCTGCTCCGGCGGCTGATGCGCACGGGGAAGAACGGACAGCCGAGCGCCCCCGCCAGCGCGCCGCCCACGAAGACACCGCCGTGGGCCACGCCGACCACCACCTGGGGTTCGAAGGTCTCCTGGATGGAGCCCGCGAGCTGCTGGACCGCGCGGTCGAACTCCTTCCAGGTCAGCTCCTTCACGCCGCTGGACGCGGAGCGACCCCGGGACTGGTCCTTCCCCGTCGGCTGGCGCGGCGCCTCCACCTGGGGCGCCAGCACGAGGTCCTCCGGGATGGAGACGAGCTTCTCCGCCTGCATCCGCGACGACTTCGCCGCGGGGGACTTCTTCGAAGAGGCCTTCTCGGTGGGCTTGCTCTGCCGCTTGGTCGCCACGGCGCTGAACTCCGGCTGGGGTGTGTGCGGCCCCGTCATACTCCGAGGGCCGCACGGTGGCCACATCCGGCCACACCCCAGACGTCGCCTTTGTCTCGCGGCAACACACGCACTGTGTGCGCAAGCGCTCAGCCGGCCAGCCGCTCCTCGACCATCCGGTCCGCCACCTGCTCGGGCCGCAGGCCGGACTCCTTCGCGCGCGTCAGCACCGTGTCGATGGTGTCGAAGATGTGGGAAGCGCGGGCGTACGCCTTGTCCCGGTCATACCCCGCCCACTCCTGGGCCACGTTGATGAGGCCGCCGGCATTGGCCGCGTAGTCGGGCACATAGAGGATGCCGCGCCGGGCCAACTGCTCGCCATGACGCGAGGTGAGCAGCTGGTTGTTGGCCGCCCCGCACACCGCCTTCACGTTCAGCAGCGACAGGGTGGTGTCGTTGATGGCGCCGCCCAGCGCGCAGGGGGCGTAGATGTCCGCCTCCATGCGATGCAGCGCGTCGGCGTCCACCGCCGTGGCGCCGTACTGCGTCACGGCGTGCTGCACGCTGGCGGGGTTGAGGTCGCTCACCCACACCTTGGCGCCGCGCTGGTGCAGCTCCTTCACCAGGTACATGCCCACGTGGCCCACGCCCAGCACGGTGACGCGCAGGCCCTTCAGGTCCGGGCCGCCGAAGACGTGCTTCGCCGTGGCCTCCATGGCGCGCGCCACGCCATACGCCGTCACCGGCGACGGGTCCCCGCTGCGCTCCTTCAAGCCAACGACATACTTCGTGTGCCGGCGCACGTGCTCCATGTCATCGGGGCTGGTGCCGCTGTCCTCGGTGGTGATGTAGCGCCCGCCCAGGGACTCCACCGCGCGGCCGAAGGACTCGAAAATCCTTTCCCGGTCGAAGCTTCCGCGCGGCAGCATGATGACCGCCTTGCCGCCGCCGTGGGGCAGCCCCGCGAGCGCGGCCTTGTATGTCATTCCGCGCGCCAGCCGGAGCGCATCCGCGACGGCCTCTTCCTCGCTGGTATAGGTGGACAGCGCGCGAGTGCCCCCCAACCCCGGGCCGAGCCGTGTGTTGTGCATGCCCACAATGGCACGCAGGCCCGTCTTGGAATCACTCAACAAGTGGACGGCTTCGTAGCCGCCCTCAAGCAACTGCGTGAAGTAGCTCATGGCGCGCGGCAAGTACCGTCGCGCCCTGTGCAAGTCAAATGGCGCCGCGCTCCAAGATGCCGCGGATTTCGTCTCCAGGAATGACATAGCGCGTCGTGCAGAACTGGCACGTCGCCTCCGCCTGCCCTTCCTTCTCCAGCAGGTCCGTCAATTCCTCACGTCCCATGGCCAGGAGCGCGCGCAGCACGCGGTCCTTGCTGCACGAACAACCGAAGCGCAGCGGGTAGCGCGACATGACCTCGAAGTCGGGCTCCGGCAGCAGCGCGCGCAGCACGGCCGCGGCCCCCGCCCCGGCGTGCGCCTGGAGCGTGGGCGCGAAGTCACGGCGCAGCCGCTCACCCAGCGCCGCGAAGGCCTCCATGTCCGCGCTGGGGAGCGGCTGGACGAGCAGGCCGGCGACGCGACCCAGCGGCTCCGCGTCCCCGCCCTCCGGCAGCTGCGCGAGCAGCACGTGTGAGGGGAGCTGATCCGACTGGCGGAAGTAGCGCTCCAGGTCTGCCGCCAGGTCGAAGGCCTCCAGCTCCACCGCGGAGCGGTAGTACTCGCCGCCGCCCAAATCCCGCAGCACGGACAGGAAGCCCTTGTTCCCCAGCACGGGGCGCCAATGGTACTTGCCGTCGCTCCCGGAGTACTCCACGTAGGTGTTCTTCACATAGCCGCGGACGAGCCCGGAGGTGTCCCCGTCCACGAAGAGGCCGCGCAGGGGGCCGTCACACTCCACCTGGAGGTTGATGCGGGCGTCGCCCTTCTGCAGGGCCCCCATCAGGGCGGCGGCGGTGAGGGCCTGCGACAGGAGCACGGCGGCGGCGGGCGCGGTGCCGTGGGTGGCGCGCGCCTGGCGCGACAGCTCCGTCGTGGTGGCGAGCACCACGCGCAGGTCCGTGTTCTTCAACATTCCACTGACAAGCTCGTCGGACATATCGATGGCGACTAGCGTGCCCGAGCCCGCATTGCCCGCCAACGACAGAAGGCGGGAGCCCCGGCCCCCGGCAGGCGGGCAGCAGGACGGCCCGGGGTGACGCATAAGGTCAGCCTTATGCCTCCGTGTGGGTGTGCTGGCATGCCGGGGTGAGGAAGAAATCCAGCCCCGGCGCTGGAACGGCTATAAACCGCCGTCCGACTGTCACCTGCCCTCGACCGTGGACGCGGCAAGACGCCCGCGCGCCGCCGCTGGAGATTCGATGAGCACCCAAGCCGCTGCCGCAGTAGAGACGAAGACACCGCTCCTCAAGTCCCGCCTGGGCTCGTTCCTCGCGGTGGTTCCCCTGTCCGTCTGGGTCGTCAACCACCTGTGGGACAACCTCTCCGCCTTCAACGGCGCGGACGCCTGGCAGACGTCGGTGACGACGTACGCCAACCCGTTCTCCCAGGTCTTCACCTTCATCATCGTCCTGCTGCCGCTGCTGATGCACACCGGCTGGGGCCTGGTGCGCCTGTTCAGCTTCCGGCCGAACAACGTCCGCTACAACAACTACGGCAACCTCAAGTACCTCCTCCAGCGCCTCAGCGCGGTGGGCGTGCTGGCCTTCCTGGGCGCCCACATCTGGCTGGCCTTCCTCTACCCGCGGCTGGTGCTGGGTCACCCGGAGGCGTTTGACGACATCGCCCGGGAGATGCACCACCACGTGCCCACCCTGGTCGTCTACCTGCTGGGCACGCTGGGCACCTCGTACCACCTGGCCAACGGCCTCCAGGGCTTCGCCATGGGCTGGGGGCTGCTCTCCAGCGAGCGCTCCATGCGCAAGTTCGAGCCGGTGGTCATCATCCTCTTCCTGATTCTCACGGCCATGAGCTGGGCGGTCATCTACGCGCTCTACACCGCGGGCGCCGCCTTCAGCCCCGTGGGCGCCCCCCCTCCGTGACGCGAACCGGGCCCGGCGCGCCGGGTCCGGAGGTCCACGGACACAAAGCACACCGGCCGCCCCCGAGACTTCCGGGGAGCGGCCGGTTTCATTTCCAGGGAACCGCTGGCGTCAGCCGGGCCTAGAAGGGGATGTCGTCGTCGCCGTTGCCGCCGCCGCCATGGCCACCGCCCATGTCGTCCGGAGGCGGCTGACCGTAGTCGTTGTTGTCTCCCCCACGCGGCTGGGAGAACTGCCGGCGTCCACCGCCCC